>VXTZ01000017.1 GCA_009837205.1 Candidatus Dadabacteria bacterium
TATTGGATAAGTCCATGAAAACAAGCGTTTCAATCATACGGCCCGCAGGCTACGCTTGGCTGCTGAGCAGATTTGAATTGACCGCACTGCCCAACTGGCACAGTTCCTTTGTTGCGGCAACCGGTGGTCGGCAGCAGAAAGTACAAGGTGGTAGAGTTGAAGATATTTATTCTCTTCAATACTGGCCTGGTGAAAAGATAGGAGACCATCTGGAATTTGCCTTGAAATATGATGGCGTAAGCCTTAGCTCCTTAAAGGTTGTTTTTGATGCCGTTGCGGAAACTGAGCTTGTCGATTACATCAAATCCAAGCCAACGGGAAAGTATGCTCGTCGCATCTGGTTTTTTTTCGAGTTTTTAACTGGTCGCAGGTTACCCATTGATGATTTGTCCAAGGGGAATTATCTGGAAGTGCTTGAACCGGACATCTATTACACTCTCTCCCGGGGTGAAAAATCTCAAAGACACCGTGTTATCAATAATTTGCTTGGACCAAGGGAATTTTGTCCTATTGTCAGGAAAACGGAGAAGCTTGGAGAAATGGATCAGACTGATTTTCGAGACAGATGCGAGAAGATAGTCGAATCGTATCCTCCGCAACTACTTAGGAGAGCATTAAGTTATCTTTACAGCAAAGAAACCAAATCTTCTTTTGAAATAGAAAACATTAAACCCGACGCGTCGCGGACCGAAAAATTCATAGCGTCCTTGGAGATGGCGCGACGGCAGGATTTCTGCGACAAGGAGTTGTTAATCGCCCTGCAGAATCGAATTGTCGATCCACGTTTCATAAACGAAGATTATCGAACGGTTCAAAATTATGTAGGTCAGACGATTTCCTATCAAAAAGAGTTAATTCATTATGTGTGTCCCAAGCCGGAAGATCTTCCCGACTTGATGCGGGGGCTCCTGACTTCTCATCGGCTTATGATGACCGGCGGTGTTTCAGCTATTGTTCACGCTGCCGTAGTAGCCTACGGGTTTGTCTTTATTCATCCGTTTGAAGATGGTAACGGTCGAATCCACCGGTTTTTGATCCACAATATTTTTTCCATTCGAGGAATGGTTCCGGAAGGTCTGATGTTTCCCGTGTCTGCTGTAATGCTTAACAATCCGGAAGGCTACGATGATTCTTTAGAGGCATTTTCACTTCCCTTGAACCAACTTGTGGAATACAGCTTGGATGGGCTTGCCCAGATGACCGTCCACAACGATACTGCGTACTGGTATCGTTACATTGATATGACGGCACAAGCGGAAGCTTTGCATGATTTTGTCGTTCAAACCGTCGAAAGCGAACTTGTAGAGGAACTGAACTTCCTCGCAAACTATGACAGCACAAAAAAGGCGATTCAGGATGTTATCGATATGCCCGACCGCCTGATAGATTTGTTTATCCGGATTTGCCTTGAAAACAAAGGCAGACTGTCTGCGAACAAAAGAAAGTCGCATTTTGATTTCTTAAGCGACGGCGAACTTTTTTTGATGGAAAGTGCCGTCAGGGAAAAATACCGTGCGTTAGCGCAATAGCTTCTGACCGCTAAGGGTGGACCGGCCTTCGAAGTCTCATTCCGTCCGGGTTCCCCGGGCTGTGGTTGTTAACGTTGCGAAAGTGGTATGCGGATGACAACGCCGCCCATGGTCTTGCCAAGCTTGAAATCGCTTCGCGGACTGTCTTTGTGATTGTTATGGCAGTTAATGCATGCGGGAGCCACGGCGACATCCGGGTAGACCGCCGTGAAGAATGTTTTTCCGCCCAGCGTCTCTTCCGCGTAAAAAGGCTTCTGTTTCTTTGCTACCGCTTCAAGCCCTTGCTTTTCCACTTCGGTTTTAGGCGCGTTCTGCTTGTTAACCGGCCAGAGCGAAAGAAGGGAATAGGTGAAAACATCGGTTTTGTCCGAAACCATCTTGGCTCCCATGCGGAACATCTGGGCCGGCAGTGGGAGCGCCTTGTCATCTTTCCAGTGCTCGCTCGCCTCGATAACTTTCTCTTCGTCCTGCAGACGATCGACCACTTTGCGGGTGTAGACGGTCCGGTCGGATTCTATGACGGCGTAAAGCGCGTCGGCCATCGTTCTGGGAGTGAAGGTAGTGCCGGATTCCTGGTTGTTCCCGCTGCCCCCGCCACTGCCGCCGCATCCTGTTGCCAGAGCGGCCAGAAGAAACCCGCCCAGTGTTAATGTGCGGACAGTTCTGTTCATGATCATCATTTCTTTTTTCTCCTCAGGTCTTCAACCGCCCGCTGCACTGCCATATCGACGCTTTCGACATGGCGGGACGGCTGTCCCTTGAAATTCCGCTCGATGAGGACCGGGTCCGCAAGAGCATCGATCGAAAAAGGAAGTCCGTGACATTTCATGCAGACGCCGCGGATCATCTTCTCGTTCGGCTGCAGGTTCATATTTTGATTATGCTGAACCAAAACCCGTTTGTCATCACTTTTTTTGTGCGTCTCCCGGGGCAGGTGACAGGTGGCGCAACTCACACCGCTTCCCGGGGCTCCGAGGCCGCTTGCCTCCGCCTGCCAGAGTTCGAAGTGTAGGGAATCCTTGTAGGAATTGCTGTGGGTATCTGTGTGACACCCGAGGCAGGAATCCACCGCGGCCTGGGCGGTATCGAATTCATGGGCACCGTGGCACGACGTGCAGCCGAGTTCGCGTTGCGCTGCCTCGGAGTCCATGGGCAGACGTGCGAGCGACGGCGACATGGGCGAGAGGCCCGAGGCAAGGCGCATGCCGTGTTTTCCCGCAAGAAACCCCGAGACTTCGTTTTCATGGCAGGACTCACACGCCTCGTGAGTCAGCGAATCGCTCCACCGTGCTCCGGGGCTCTCACCGACATGGCAGTTTGAGCAGTTGACCCCCGCGCGTGCGTGGACGGTGCCAGCCCATTCGGCAAGCAGAGCCGGGTCGACCTCCCTGTCTGTCGGTGCGTCGTGCTCCCTAGAAGAAAGAAGGGGTCCGACAGCCTCGGGTTCGTCTCTTTCAGCCACAAGCGGCGTTGCAAGCAATCCGGGCTCGTCGCTGTGCTGAAGCAGAAAGTCCTCATAGAGAGCCCTGTTATCGTGGTAGTTGTGACAACCAGCCGCGGCACAGGTGTTAAAGTCCATCTCCGTGTGGGTCGGGCGCTGCTCGGCGATATCAAAGTGGCAGTGAAAGCAGTGATCATCGGGCACCGTGACTCCCATAGTGGTTACCATTTCCGGGTGGTGTTCCACATGGCAGCTTACGCACAGGCGCGCGTTTAGCAATTCAAGCTCCGCTAGGCTGCGCGGATCGGTAAATACACTTTCGGCGTGGGAATCATTGGCTATCTCAAGTTCCTTGGCGTGACAATCAATACAGGCTTGCTGTGGAACGCCTTCAAAAGGGATGTGACACGCCTCACACGCAAGTTCGATCTGGTGGTGTCCGTGGGTTGCTTTGCCGGGCAGAAAAGCCTGCTGGTTATCAGTCTGGAGTCGCCAGATGAAGAATCCCGCCAGAAGGAGATTGAGGGAAATCAGAAATCCCCAGAAAATTCGAGCGCGTGTCACAAGTGTATCCTTAGAAGTAATAGACTGACAGGATGTGCAGGGCTATGAGGGCGGGGAGCGGCGAGAGCATCAGCACGTGTATCCAGACCATGCGTCTTCTCCATCTATGGCTCGGATGTCTTGTGAACTGATACCGCGACCATATTCCGGCTGCCGCAAGTGCGCCGCCTAGATTAGCGGCTACAAACACTATCATCAGCGCCAGGTTCAGATTCGAGCCGAACCGCATTCCCGTATGGGCCACCAGCACGATGAGTCCCGCTACGCCCAGTATTCCGTGCAAAACGCGCCAGGATGAAAACGAGCCGAACCGCAGCTGTCTCCAGTGCTTGCGGAAGTAAAGCGATAGGCCTATAAGGGAGAATCCTAGCAGCAAAAATCCCGTGACCTGCTGCCAGAAACCGCTACGCCAGAGTATATCTAAAGGTATGTCCTGGCGGACTGTCCGTGAGTACGGAATCGTCATCACAGAGATTGCTGTAACCAGTATAACGGCCGAAACGGCGGCCGTGACGAGCCCTCTGACTTCCATTCCGTGCCACGGCTTAGTGGACTGTGACATCCTCTGTGCGCTACGGGACATGCTATCAGAATATATGCTTTTCGAGGCTCTTGCCAAGCCAGCTCGGATTGGTCATCTTCTAACCGGTGATTAGTTCCCCCGAAAGCTTGGCAAAGGGTATGAAGTTCCACTCGACGCTTGCAGTTTCAGCGTGCGGATGCACCAATCCGCTTTTCTGCCCGTATCACAAGCCAAGGGTATAATCGCCCGCTGCCGGATCATGCTGGTGAGAAGCCTTGATGATCAGTCATTACACCAATTCCGGAGCTTTCGGAAGAATTCCTTCCGGGTGCGTCTTCCGGGAAAAACTACCGAGAACAAAACAGAAGCTGTCAGGAACAGGTTGAGCAGAGTTCCCTGAGGAGTATTCCCACTCCCGGCAACTGTACACGCTCCGTTGCCTTCATCAGATTCGGGATAAACTCCTGAACCAAAGATATACATGAAGCGACCGATAGGATCTTCATGGTGACCTACGTCTGCTGCTTCAATGTAACTTATCTTGTGCGAATTGCCTGGAACTAGGTTATTTTCCAGCCATTGCGGAGTTGGTTCATCACCGGGACGCAACCAATGATATTCTACAAAGTTGCCCTTTCCATCTTTGGGTGTTCCGTTTTCTGTTACCGAGTTCCTAAGCAGTTCCGCAATATTTTTGTTTTCCTCCCCGTCAATCGGATTTGGATTCGGATCCCTCAGCTTAAGATTCAGTCCGTTCAGTTGAGGACTGTTTCCGTTTAGAACCACGGTGGCATCTTCATCCAATTCCATGATGAAAACGTATATGCTGCCTTCCTTAAAACCTCCTTCTGAAAAACAAGCGATTTTCTTCTGAAATTCCGTGTACCTTATGGAAGCCATGTCGTCAAACCCTATAATCCTATCAGGGTCCGCTTTCCTCAATTCCTCCATCGCTTTTCTTCTGCCATCCACAAGCAGGTCTTGAGTGACGGAGATAACGCTTTTTACATACAGCTTAAGAAGCAGTTTCTGCGTATCCAGACTCTCTTCGTTTTCAACATCCCCGGCGGTGGTATCAAGTTCGAGATCCGTACAGTCGGGTTTGACTACAGCGGAGTCTTCTTTGTCGTGATGAAAACCCGCTATGACTACGAACTCTCCATAGATGGTATCTACTTTCTTTCCGCAAGCCTGTCTGTTTTCTCCGTCGTATCTGTACCCCGTGCAACCCTCTTCTTCGATTAATTGCCTTAAGGTATCCCCGATCTGCGAACCTTGGGCGTCCGGGTTAACCACTTTGCCATACAATTCGGGGTGTCCCGGGTGATTGTCTATGATATTAGCGGAATTTATTATGATGGAGTACATGTCATTGCCATCGTTAAAAACTCCTTGCTTTCTTAGTTCCTCGAAAAATACCACCCAGAGACTTACCAGTTCTTTTTGTTCTTCCAGAGTGGGGTTGGGGTTGTTGATTCTTAATAATGGACTGAAATGTTCAATTATGTGGGAAAGAAACTCCCCCACCTCCGCTTCGCTTGCGATATTGACATCTTCCGCCATCTTGTTGCCCTGACTTTCATTATGAGCCGAAGCTTCAATGCTGAACGAAAAAACAAGCACTAACGAGAAAAACAAGCCCAGAAGCATTCCGTGTGTTTTAACTTTCATCATCTTCCTCCTGATACCGCAATTTCCGATTTGCCGACATTACGCTTTGCCGTGCCTGCTCTGAATAATTTCACGGCCGCATGTTCGGACAGTAATTTCGCAGTCCTCCAGACAACCAGATTCTTTTTTCTTCCTTAAAATTCTAACACATCTGGAATCTTTTATGGAATCACGGGCAAGAATCCGGTAATCACCTCTGTTTTGCTTCCCTGTTGTTCACTCCCTTGGGAGATGAACAACTGCCGGGGTGTGCCAAGAGGCTCGAATTTCCCACAGCCTTTTGGCATACCACCTGCCAATCGAGGCTCTGGAGGCTAATGCCATTTGTTTCGGTTATCATTTAAATGACATTCGAGGGGATTGGGAAAACCCAAGAGAATCGGCCGCGGCGGATGCCGATTCTCTCTAATCTTGTTTTCAGTTCACGGAAAGGGGTTCAGTGCGGGTTGGCGGCGGCAAAAAATTTTCTCCTTACCTCTGTCGTGGCCGGAGTCCGAATAACATGCAAGAATACGATCTTTTTTCTTTAGTTCTGCTTTTTTTCACGGGCGTTCTGGCGGGAGTGATAAACGTGATGGCGGGTGGAGGAAGCAGCATCGTTCTTCCCGTGCTCATATTTCTTGGGATTGATCCCACAGTCGCAAACGGAACAAACAGGGTGGCGATTTTGTTTCAGAATTTCTTTGCGGCTCTTTCCTTCAGAAAAGAGGGCGTTGCCGGCATTAAAACCAGCGTCAGGCTCGCGGCCTTCACCCTCCCCGGTGTTTTGGTGGGAGCTTTTGCGGCGGTGCGGGTGGGAGATGAGCTTTTCGAAAAAATCCTGGCCGTCGTGCTTATCTTCGTCTGCGCATCCTTTTTCCTTAAAGTTGATTCTTTCGGCAAGCTGCTCGGCGGCGGCGAAACAGGGCGGGGATGGGTTCTTTACCCGGCACTTGTGCTTATAGGTTTTTACGGAGGTTTTATCCAGGTCGGCGTGGGACTTTTCATAATGGCGGCTCTTTATCATCTTATGGGAGCATCCCTAGCTAAGGTAAACGCGCACAAGGTGATTGTGGTGCTTATCTACACGATTCCAGCGATCCTCATATTTTTTCTAAGCGGCAACATAAGCTGGTTCATAGGCATCTGTCTCGCCGCGGGAAATTCGGTCGGCGGATGGTTCGGCGCCACGTTTTCCGTAAGGGGCGGCGAAAAATACATAAGGATGGCTCTTGTCGTTGCCGTCGGGATTATGGCTCTTAAGCTTCTCCGGGTATTTTAGGCGCCGGGCAGGTGTTATGCGCCGGAGCCCGGGAGGGGACCCGCCGCGGTTTTTCTCAGAAATTCGTACAGAGTGTGGTAGATGTTTTTGTTCTGAATCAGCTTCTCGTGAGTTCCCTGCTCCACTACTTCCCCCTTATGGATCACTATTACGTTATCAACGTCCTTTAGGGTTGAGAGCTTGTGGGTTATGACCAACCTTGTCTGAGAGCCGGCGGTGCTTCTTATCACTTCCTGTATTCTTTTTTCAGTTTCCGCGTCCAGATGGGAAGTTGCCTCGTCCATTATAAGAAGTTTCGAATTTTTCCTGACCGCTTTTTCGATCGACCGGGCCTGGGTTTCTCCCGAAGAAAGCTTTACGGGTTCGGCTGCCGGACCATCCCGCTCGTCCCTTTCGTCGGATATGTCCTTTTCGAACAGAAACAGGTCTTGGAAGATGGCGGTTATGTTAGAGCGCAGGTACCTGTTTGACAGTTCCTCGATATCTGTGCCGTTAAAGAGAATCTGGCCCCTCTGGGGTTTATAGAATTTAAGGAGCAGGTTCACGATGGTCGTCTTCCCCGCTCCCGTGATTCCCACAAGGGCGGCACTCTCTCCAGATCTTACTGTAAAGGATGCGTTCTTGAGCACCCATTCCCGCTCGTTATACGAAAACCATACGCCCCGGAACTCAAGAAGAGATCCCTCGGTTGTCGCGGGCACCAGAGATCCGCTTCCCTCAGATTTTTCCGCCAGAGTGTCGTAGAGGTTCTCGGAGGCTGCAACGGCGGACTGGAAGACATTGAATTTTTCTGAAAGTTCCTGGATGGGCTTGAATATCATCCTTACGTAGTAAAGAAACGCGAGCAGGGCTCCCAGGGACAGGTCAAGGTTCATGACCCCGATCGCCCCGTACCACAGGATTATCCCGGTTGCCGCTATGCCCACGTACTCTATGGAAGGGCGGAAAATCACGTAGACCCAGAGCTGCTGTATATTGGCCCTGTAGTTTTCCGTGTTTACCTCCCAGAATTTCTCGAAGTTTCTTTTCTCCTTTCCGTAAAGCTTAAGGAGCACTATTCCCCTCATGCTTTCTGCGACAAAGGCGTTAAGCTTGCCTATGGTTCTTCGGATTTCCCTGTACACCAGTCGAAGCTTCATTCGGAAGATGGATACCGTGAAAGTAAGGAACGCCGTAAGCGCGACGATTATAAGCGTGAGCCCGACGTTCATCTTGAACATGATCACCAGAGTGCCGATTATGATTATGATGTCCTTTATGAAGTGTATGAGAACGGAGGTGTACATCTCGTTTATGGCGTTAACGTCGTTTGTGACGCGTGTGGTTATCCTGCCCACGGGATTTCGGTCGAAGTACTGCTGGGGAAGTGAGAGTATATGGGAGAGGGTGTGGTTTCGCATGTCGTGCATTATTTTCTGGCCCGAGTAGTGAAGAATGTAGGTAAAAGAAGAGGTGAAGAGGAAAATTCCAACCACCGATAAAACCACGTATAAAGCGAGGGTCTTGAGCCTTTTTGTCTGTTTTGAGCGAAGAAGCGACACTTCCTCTTTGGCGAGTGATCCAAGGTCTGAGTGAGCCAGAAACGCAACCCCTTCGGTTTCTTCAAACAGGGAAGCGTTTCGGGCTATTATTCCCAAAACCTCCTGCTTTTCATCTTCCTCAAATTCCCCGGGGTTGACCACGATATATTTTGTCTCGGAGAACTCGACGCCCGAGCGTTCGATTCTGTCTTTCTCCGAGGAGGAGAGCTTTGAGAAATCGACCAGAAATCCTCCGTCCGCAAGGGCAAGCGTGGATTCCACCCCGAGTCCCGAGAGCGCCCGCTCCGCTTCTTCCCCTCTCTCGGCCTTGCTCCATGTAGGATAAATATAGTCATCGACCGCGACTTTGATGAGGTAGGGAACCGTGATTTCAAGCGCCGCGGTGGCCATCATCAGAAGAAGGGACAGGGCAAAGTAACCTCTGTACTTTCCCAGAAAGCCCAGAATCCACCCCATGATCTTAAGATCGTAAGTTGATTTCCTGTTTCTCTCCAAGTCGCTCATTTATACACCTTAGACAGACTGCAGTCTTTCAAGCGCGTAGTAAACTCCGCGTCGCTCCACCAGTTCCCTTCGCTCCCCGCTTTCAATTATCTCTCCGTTTTTCATGACCGCGATCCGCGAGAGCCCGACTACGGAGGATATTCTGTTTGAAATTATCACCACCGTGCGCCCGCGCATTGCCTCTATTACGTTTGTTATCACGGTGTTTTCCGTCTGCGGATCAAGGGACGAGAGCACATCATCAAGTATCAGGACTTCGGGATTGAGCACCAAGGCCCTTGCTATGGCTAGGCGTTGTCGCTGTCCTCCCGAGAGGCTGAGTCCCCGCTCTCCCACCACGGTGTCGAATCCCTGCTGAAACTCCATTATCTGTTCGTATATCCCCGCCGTTTTGGCTGCCTGCTCCACCTGCTCGCGGGTTATGCTTGGGTTTATGAAGGTTATGTTGTCATAAACCGTTCCGCTGAACACGGTTATTTCCTGCGGCACATAGACGATGGTCTCCTGAAGGCTTTTTCTTGATATTCCCCTTATGTCGATCCCGTCGACCGTTATTGCGCCCGGTTCGGTCTCGTGGATTTTCATGAGCAGCTTCATCAACGTGGTCTTCCCGGAGCCCACGAGCCCCGTTATTCCCAGAGTCGTCCCGCAGGGTATGTGGAGGTTGACTTCGCGCAGAGCCGGATTGGAGCCGTAGGAGAAGGAAACCCCGGAGAACCTTATGTCTCCCTTGAGTTCGTAGTCTTTCTCCCCTGCCTGGGTGTCGTCTTTTTGTTCAACCGCGAAAATGTCGTTCAGCCTGTTTATCGAGGCGTTCCCCCTTTTTAGAAGATCGATCGCCCATCCCATGGCCATCATCGGCCAGGCGAGCATCATTAGGTAGATGAGTATGGCGGAGAACTCTCCGAGGGTTATTTCGGTACCGATTGCGCCCGCTCCGCCGAAGAAAAGAAACAGGGCCATCGCTAATGAGGGCACGAAATATATAAACGGCTGGAAGCCTGCGCGGATTTTCACTAGGCGTACGTTTTTTTCGAGGTAGTCTTCGCTTGCACGTTCAAAATCCCGCCCCTCGGCCCGCTCAAGTCCGAACGCTTTTACTACCTTGATTCCCGAGACCGGCTTCCTTGCGCTTTCGGTGAGCTCTGAGAAGGAATCTTGGGAGCGCTGGAACCTCTTCTCTATCATGTTTCCGAACTTGTATACGAAGACGGCGAGTGCGGGGAACGGCAAAAACGCGTAGAAGGCCATCTCGGGAGAGATGTAGACCATCGCGGCGAAGATGAAAAAAAACAGGAATACCCCGTCATACGCTATGAGCAGACCCAGGCCACAGGAGAACTTGAGAGTCTCTATGTCGTTTACCGTGTGCGCCATCAAGTCACCGACCTTTCTTGCCGAGAAGAAATCGAAGTTAAGCTTCTGGAGGTGGTCGAAGAAATCGTTTCTGAGCGAGTACTCTATTTTCCTCGCCCCGCCCATTATGAAGTACCGCCAGCCAAAGCGGAAAAACGCCATTAGCAGCCCGAGACCGAGGATGTAGAGGGAGTACTTGGTTATGAGGGAGAAATCTGCGCTCTCCAAGGTGAGCTCATCTATTATCCACTGGATTATTATGGGAACCGATAGCTGCGCCATATCCACCAGCGTGAGAGAGACAAGACCGGTTAGAAACGAGTATCTGTACCGTAAAATAAGGGAGGAAATGCTTGTTTTTTTGACCAATGGTATACGAGCAAATATTTTACGGGACCGAAAAACCAAGCGGCTGCCAAGCCTTGGTCCCATCGGATAAAAAGCAAATTTCCGGCGGCGCGCGACCGCTAAATCATTATACAGTGAAAAACCCGCAGAAGATAATCCGCTGTATCTGCAGGAGCGGTTTTTGCCCGGACGGTCGAGAATAGGGTATTTTTTTCGACCGGAGGCAGATAGCGTGGAGGATGTTTCCTACCAGGTTCCTGCGGGAGTTTCGACGGCGCAGCGGATTATAAAGAAAAGCAGGTTCATAGCTACTGTCGGGCGTGCGGGCACTAGAGGTGAGGCCGAAGATTTCATAGGGAGCGTAAGGGCTCTTCACCCCACGGCAAGCCATAACTGCTATGCGTTTTTGGCCTGCGCCCCGGGGGGAACGGATATCGGTTTCGGCGATGACGGGGAGGTCTCGGGAACCGCCGGGCGGCCCATGATGACTCTTCTGGAACACAGCGGCATAGGGGAGATAGCGGTCGTGGTAACCCGGTATTTCGGAGGGATAAAACTCGGTCCCGGCGGGCTTCTGAGGGCATACACGGAGTCCCTGAGGGCAACCTTGGGGGAGCTTGAGCTTGAAGACCATGTCCCGGTGCGGGCGGGGCACCTTGTTTTTTCCTACGCCCATGAAAATTCCATACGGATTCTGTTTGAGAAGTCAGGCGTTACAATAACGAGCGTCGAGCGCGGGGAGGATGTTCACTTCGACCTCACAGCACCTCTCGGTGTCGCTGCGAGCCTTGAAGAGAAGGTTGCTTCCTTGACTAGGGGGAAATCCAGGCTTGTCTGGAAACAGGCAGACTGAGGGCTCATCGAGAGTGGATATTCCCTGTTCTGCCGTAAGGTCAAAGCCGGTATACTAACCTTCAACCAATTTCGCAGGTGGAGGGGTTATGAACGTCTACGAGTGCGTAAGATCGCTTAGTTCCGTAAGAAGTTACCTCGACGGGGAAGTTCCGGACGAAGTCATCATGGAGGTCATGGAATCGGGGAGGCTCTCGCCGAGTGCCCACAACAATCAACCGTGGGAATTCGTGCTTATAAAGGACCGCGCAATGCTCCGGGAAATGGGAAAGTACTGCACAAGCGGCAGCTTCATTGTGCAGGTGGCTTTTGCGGTGGTGCTTTTGGTGGATCCGCAAAGCAAGTGGCACCAGATCGACGGCACTAGGGCTGCGCAGAACATGGTTTTAGTGGCGTGGAGCCACGGACTCGGGTCTTGCTGGATAGGAAGAATAGAGAAGGAAGAGCTTAAAAGGTATCTTGGAGTGCCGGAAGAGCTCGATGTTCTTACCGTGCTTCCGTTCGGTTACTTCGACAAAAGGCGGGTCGCTACCGGGAAGTTGAGGAAAAGTCCGGACGAGGTCTTTCATCTCGACGGTTACGGAAAAAGAATTTCGAGATAAGAGGCTTGCGGGACTTTTTCGCGCCGGCCGTCTACAAACTCATCCACTCGGACGAGCGACTTAGCGGCACAAAGCATAAGAACTGCGCAGGATGAATTTTAAGAAGCTTGGAAACACGGAAGTTCTCGTTCCCGAGATCGGACTCGGCACGTGGAACTACAAGGGGGGAGTGGAACCTCTGAGGGCAGGCATCAAGCTAGGGGCTTCGCTTATAGACACCGCCGAGGGGTACTACACGGAAGATATAGTCGGAGAGGCCGTGCGTCCCTTTAGGGACGAGGTCATCATAGCGACAAAGGTTTCGGGAAGGAACCTTGCCCACGACAGTGTGCTTAGGTCCTGCGAGGCGAGTCTCGAGAAGCTTGGCACGGACTGGATAGATCTTTACCAGATACACTGGCCGAACCCCCTCTATCCGATAGAGGGGACAATGAGAGCGCTTGAGAAGCTGGTTGACCGCGGATGCGTGAGCTACGTCGGGGTGAGCAATTTTTCCGCGAGGCAGATACGCGAGGCCCAGAACTATTTCCCTAACTATCCGATAGTCTCAAACCAGGTGCTCTACAACCTTAGATCAAGGAACATACAAAAAGAGCTGCTTCCCTACTGCCTGGATAACGACGTAACCGTAATGGCCTACACCCCGCTTGACGCCGGAAGACTCTGCCGCCCCCGTCATGGCAGTGTTTTGTCCCAGATAGCGGCCGAGACCGGGAAGACGGAGGCACAGGTTGCCCTTAACTGGTGTGTTTGCCAGGAGAACGTCATCGTGATTCCGAAGGCGGATTCGGTGGCGAGAACGGTCGAGAACTGCGGGGCCTCGGGATGGAGGCTTTCCCAGGAGCAGTTGCGCATGCTCGATGAGACATTCTGAAGTTTCGTTCTACGGTCCCATTATGTGATATACTTAGCGGGTTGAATATGGAATAAGAGGAGGAGAGTGTGCGATGAGTTTAAAAAAAACGCTTTCACTTTTGGTTTTCTTTTTTGTTTTAGCTTTCTTTTCTTTAACCGACCCCGCTTCGGCGAGCGAGCTTGATACGGGCGATACAGCTTGGATACTGACTTCAACCGCGCTTGTTCTTTTCATGACGATTCCCGGGCTTGCGCTTTTCTACGGGGGGCTAGTCGGCAAAAAAAACGTTCTTTCGCTGCTGATGCAGTGCTTTTCCATTACCGCAGTCGTAACGGTTATATGGACGTTTTTCGGTTACAGCATGGCTTTTGACACTACCGGCATGGTAGCGGGAGAAGTCGGGATGAACGCCTTCGTGGGAGGCTTCTCAAAGGCGTTCCTAAACGGTGTGGGTATCGATACTCTTTCGGGGACGATCCCCGAAGTTCTGTTCTTCGCCTTCCAGCTTACCTTCGCGATTATCACTCCGGCACTTATAATCGGGGCGTTTGCCGAGAGAATGAAGTTCTCGGCTATGCTTCTGTTCACCGCCCTTTGGGTGATATTCTGTTACTTCCCGATCGCGCACATGGTCTGGGGAGGGGAGGGTTCCTACCTTGGAGACAAGGGAGTGATTGACTTTGCAGGCGGAATAGTAGTCCATATCACGGCGGGTACCGCGGCCCTTGTGGCGGCGATACTGGTCGGGCCCAGGAGAGGCTACCCCAGACAACTTGCGCTTCCGCACAATCTCACTCTTACGATGATAGGTACCGCGATGCTCTGGGTCGGATGGTTCGGATTTAACGGAGGAAGCGCCCTTGCGGCCGGTGGGCAGGCGGCCATGGCGGTCGTCGTGACCCAGATTTCTCCATGCGTTGCCGCTCTCACCTGGATATTTCTTGAAAGCGTAAGATCGGGCAAGCCCAGCGCTCTTGGTTTCGCCACTGGGGCCATCGCGGGTCTCGCAGCCATAACTCCCGCCTCTGGCACTGTGGGACCGCTTGGAGCCATAGTCATAGGATGCGCATCTTCTGTGCTTGCCTACATAGCAGCCACTTACATCAAGTTCCGTTTCAATTATGACGACGCGCTTGACGTCGTGGGAGTTCACGGAGTCGGAGGTCTGGTAGGAATCATCTTGGTAGGAGTGTTTGCCTCGAACTCTTTCGGCGGTTCGATCGTGGATCTCGATATAGGCGCGCAGTTAGGCATACAGATCTACGGGGGAATATTCGCGGTTGTATACACTGCCATAGTGAGCTATATAGTGCTCAAGGTCGTTGACATGCTCGTCGGACTCAGGGTCACCGAGGATGAAGAAACCGAAGGTCTTGACATAACGGATCACGGAGAGTCGGGTTACTACGGCATCTAGAGTGGGGGCGGAAACCAGCGCACACATGGTTTACGAATGAGTACTCAGGCGCGGGACGCAAGGACCTGCGCCTGCGGGTACTCCGTTGGGGACCCGTGGGTGGTTCCGAAGCAGAGGTACTCTCTTTTCGGCTGGTTCGTGATGAGTTGCGGGATAAGCTACCCGCCGAAGCGGATCAGCATAGAGTGTGACCGTTGCGGGGAAGTTTTTGACGTGATCGAGGGAGACGGAAAATTCCTTGATGAGTATATGCTCCGCAACCGCTGATCACATCTTGTACTTGCCGAAATCCTCATCCGGTATGTCTTCGAGGACATCGCCCGCGCTTTGGCCCTTATCCCCGACTTTTACACTGAGAGCGGCCTTTAGCACCTCTTCGTCGACCATGATGCGGCACCCGGTCCTGAGCGCTATCGCTATGGCGTCGCTCGGGCGGGAATCCACCAGGAGTTCCTCTCCGTCTTTTTTTATACGAAGGCGGGCGTAAAAGGTGTTTTCCCGTAGTTCCGTGATCTCTATTTCAATGACCTCATAGCCTGTGGCGGCGATTACGTTTTTCAGAAGATCGTGGGTGAGGGGTCTTGGTCTCGGAGTTTTTTTGATCTCCATTGCTATGGCGCTTGCCTCCTCGAATCCTATCCAGAGAGGAAGACTTCTTTCCCCTTCCTCTTCATTCAGAATAACGACAGGCATATCGGTAAACGGGTCGGCGACTATGCAGGAAACCTTCATCTCAAGAAACATTTTTTCTCCCTCCCTGTGTTAATTCAGATATTGTCCTCTAAGCGAATTCGCAAGTCCTTCAGTTATCCTTACGTCCACCATTTTTCCGATAAGCTCTTTTTCTCCGGGGAAATTCACTATCCTGTTGTGTTCGGTTCTCCCAGAAAGCCACGAGGAGTCATTTCTGCTCGCATCCTCAACCAGCACCTGCTCGGATTTGCCTATCCTCTGTGCGTTCTTCGCAAGAGTAACTGCCCGCTGATATTCCTGAAGGCGCGCGAGCCTCTGGCCTGCCGTCGAGTCTTCCACCCTTTCTCCTGATCTCCAAAGCTCCTCCCCCACCGTTCCGGGGCGCGGTGAGTATTTAAATGAAAAGGAACTGTCGAACCCCACTTGTTCGACAAGGCTCATCGTCTCCTCGAAGTCATCTTCTGTTTCCCCGGGGAACCCTACTATTATATCAGAAGACACGGCTATGTCCGGCATGGCGTCCCTGAGCCTGTTAACGGAATCTATGTACCAGCTCCTTGAGTAGGTCCTGTTCATGAGCCTCAGCACCTTGTCTGAGCCCGACTGCACGGGCAGATGAATGTGGCGGCATACCTTGGGTATGTCTGCCATTGCCTCCACCATTTTTTTCGTTATGTCTCTCGGATAAGAGGTCGTAAACCTTATTCTCTCAAGACCGTCAAGCTCCCCGAGCACCCGAAGCAGGTCCCCGAACTTAAGCCCGCCGAGTTTCCACGAATTCACCGTCTGTCCTATGAGGGTTATTTCCTTCACTCCCTTTGCTATAAGGTGCCGGGCTTCGGCGATTATGTCCTCGAGGGGTCTGTTAACCTCGGAGCCCCTTACCGTGGGCACTATGCAGTAAGCGCATTTTTTGTTGCATCCCTGCTGTATGGACACAAATGCCGTGGGTTTTCCCTCCTCGTGGTAGGGGAGGATGTCGAAAGGTTCCTGCACGTCAAAGGACGTCTCGACGGGCCTCGATTTCTTCTCTTTTATCTCTTCTATAAGCTGCGGGAGTTGCGGAATTGCCCTGGGTCCGAGCACGAAATCAAGATGCGGCATCCTGCGGATGAGTTCCTCTCCGTAGAGCTGTGCCACGCACCCGGACACGCCGACTATAAGCTCCGGGTTTTTTGCCTTAAGGTGCTTGAAGCGCCCAAGGCTGCTAAGGGCCTTCTGATCGGCCTTTTCCCGTATGGCGCACGTGTTTACGATAACTATGTCGGCCTCTTTTGGGTTTTCGGTGATACTGGCGCCGAGGGCGTTCTGTATCCTGTCCGAGTCATACTCGTTCATCTGGCAACCGTAGGTTTCAAGGTAAAGGGTATTGGTCTTCATGGTTAAGGGAAATCCTAACGCATGGGAATATAAGTATCAAGAAAGGTGTGATGAGCTTTTCTAAAAGAAAATTCCAGCAGCGTCAGCCTCGATTACTTTTAACCTTGCCTGTTGCGGATATAACGAAAAGGATCAGATGGCAAAACCATTTTCTCAGTTACACCAATATCAGGAAAACGGTACTTACATATGAAAAGGTTATTGGCATGTTCAACTTGTCTATAATTGCAAAGGAATTTATAGTTAGTTTTAATTTGTTTGACACTTTTTGTAGATTTAGTAGGTTGGTTTCTTCAGAAACTAAGGTTAATAGGCAGTTGTGCTCTAGACATGAGTAATAAGAATCGATGGATATTCTTTGGGTTGGCGGTATCTATTTTGTCAGCTGTGTCTTTCACTCCTCTGGTAATCCCCTATGGAGTGGCGGAGCCATATTTCCTAGGACTTCCTAGGACTCTCTGGACTGGGTTGGGAATATCACTCTCCATATACGTGCTGCTTGTTTTGGCAATGCTTACGTCCGGTGACCAAGGGTAGTCTGCTTATATAAGAGGAAGAAATAGACATGAACAGGGGAATGGCATTTGTTGCAGTTGCACTAGTATATCTTGCAGTGTTGATATCCCTTGCTGTCATAGGAAACAGGAAAAACAAAGGGGATGAGTACCAATTCCTTCTTGCGGGCGGCAGTCTTGGAACTATAATTGGCTTCTTAACCTTTTTTGCTACCCTCTACAGTACATTCATATTGATAGGGATGCCCAACTTCTTCCGCGTGCACGGCGTGGGAACGTGGATATTCCTTGGCGTTACCGATATGGCTTTAGCCGTTTTCACGCTTTGGCTCTCACTCAAATTAAGGGAAAGGATCTCTTCAACGGATTTTCGGAGCATATCGGATCTGCTACGTGAGACTTTTAGTTCCCGTGGAGTTCTAGTGTATGTTCTGGGCCTTGTCATATTTCTCGTTCCCTACATAGCAATTCAAATAAAAGGAGCGTCGGGCATTCTAGCCCACATTGTTCCCTATGAAGTCCCCCAGTGGGGTTGGGCTGTCATTATACTGTTTCTTATGTATCTGTACTCTTCCATAGGAGGACTCAGAGGTATTATGTACTGTGATTCACTTCAGGGAATTGTACTGTTTACGGTTATATGGATAATGGCATTTATTGTTCTGGATAACTTTGGAGGTATTGGAAAGTTAGTTCAGGCCGTAGCGGAGGAGGAACCTGCGCTGCTATCTACTCCAGGCCCCAAGGGATTGTTATCGGTTCAGTGGCTTATTGCGGGATTTATATCAATTGTGTTGCTACCCGTCTCGCAACCTCAGTTGACTTCGAGGCTCAGCATTCTCAAGGGTTTGAACGAGAGACGCAAAATCCCGGTTTTGCATGCGTCTTTCACCTTCCTGCTTCTGATAGCAGGTCTTATAATCGGTTTATACGGTGCAGTTGCAATACCGGCTAAAACGGGCCCAGAGTTTATTGGCAAACTGATACTTGAGCAGAATCCCGTTATAGGTGCCGTTGCCTTAATAGGCATCCTGGCGGCAGCTATGTCCACATCTGACTCTCAGTTTTTCGCTCTTGGATCTGAGATTAACAATGCTCTTGGCAGGTTTAGCAGGAAGTTAAAGGTATCTCCCATTGTTTTTGTGAAACTAGTTATACTGGTATTCTGCATAGCCTCTTTCATTGTTGCTATGAAGAGTTCTCAGGGAATTATATCTCTTGCTGTGTCGGGATTCATGGGTACTGCTCTCATGGCACCTATGATTCTTACCGCAATTCTATGCAAAGGAAGAAGCTTCAATTCCGTAATCCCAGTTGTTACAGTTATCAGCCTAGTTGTGTTTTTAATGTCGCTTTTCGGACTCGTACCGAAGATGATAATGGGTTTACGCATAGATCTGATACTACTTGCCATCAATACGCTGGTTACGATTTTAGTGGTTTCAATCGAGCTGAAAAAAAACAAATAAAGTATTCCAGTAGATGTCTTGAGACCACGAATTATTAAAAGGCTGTCTCGCCTAATTTCCTCCTTTCAATACAGACCTCCAACAGTTTCCACGCTGACTTAGTACCATTTTTACAGCTTTATAATCTGAAAAGTATTCTCGAAATCATTTAAAATACATATAGGTGAATGAGTTGAAAAGCTTCCTGGATCTTGACATATAGTGGCTTTTGATTTTTTGTATCTTATGCGCGAAAAGATTCTTGAACTCTCCAGATCATTTCCCGCCACTACAGGGGTCTATATAATGAAGGGTCCGGGTGGTACCCCGGTCTACATAGGCAAGGCCAAGAATCTTCGTGCCCGGGTGATGTCCTATTTCCAGGGGGGAAGCGACAGGGGACAGATACCGTATCTGGTAAGGGAAGTCGACTCGATCAATTACGTGGTGACCGAGGGGGAAAGCGAAGCCCTTTTCATCGAGAACTCCCTTATAAAGCGTCACAAACCGAAGTACAACATACGTCTTAAGGACGACAAGACGTTTTCGTCTCTTCGCCTCTCGGTGGGAGAGAGGTTCCCTAGGCTTTCGCGCACAAGGAGAATACGGGACGACGGGGCGCTTTATTTCGGTCCGTTCGCCTCGGGCAAATTCCTTAAGAACACGGTGAACCTCGTCCACAGGCTTTTTCCTCTCAGGGACTGCACTCAGAGCAAGTTCGAAAGGCACAGCACTCGCCCCTGTCTTAACTATTTTATGAAGCTTTGCTCGGGTCCCTGCGCGGGCAAGATCTCGGAGGAGGATTACGGGGAGCTCGTGCATCAGGCCACGTCATTTCTTCGGGGCGAGAGAAAAAAACTGATGAGAATGATCAGGAAGATGATGGAGAGAGCCTCAGAGGAGGGAAGGTATGAAAACGCCGCCTACTACAGGGATCAACTTGTAAGCCTGAAGGAAAACGCCGAGATAGAGAAGGTTACTTCCTCGAGGTTCGAAGACATGGACATAGTGGGTTTTTACAGGGACTCCGAGAACTACGAATTTACCGTCTTGCTCTCGAGGGGCGGCTCGGTGGTCGACAAGCTCGATTTTTCTGTAAAAAGCCCCCACGGCGATGAGGCGGAATGCGTGAGGGAATTTCTCGGCAGGTTTTATTTCTCTGATCACTATATTCCAAAGAGAGTTCTCTTGCCTCTTTCCATAAGGGACCGCGAGGGGTACTCGGAGTGGCTTACTGAGAAAAAGGGAAAGCGGGTTTATGTCGAGACTCCCCAGAGGGGAGCTAAGAGCGAACTCGTCCGCTTCGCGATGAAAAACGCGCGGGAGAGTTTTGCGAGAAAAGCCGAGGAAAAGGCCAAGCAGGGCACACTTCTTCGAGGCATAAGGAAGTCGACCGGGATAAAACGGGTTCCTTATGCCATAGAGTGCTTCGACATATCAAACATCCAGGGGCACCAGACGGTTGCTTCGCTCGTGAGGTTTCGAAACGCGAAGCCTGAGCGGGACAGGTACAGGAGGTACAGGATCACGGCCACCTCGGGCCAGGATGATTTCCGGTCGATGTACGAGGTCGTTTACAGGAGGGCTCTTCGGGTAGGAGATGATAACTGGGATCTTCCGGATCTCATGCTTATAGACGGGGGGAAGGGACAGCTCAATGCCGCCTACGCGGCGCTTCGAGACTGCGGTGTGGAAAACGAGCTTGATCTCGCCTCGATAGCGAAAACCGAGGGCCGGGGCGGAATCGACAGGATTTACGTGCATGGAAAGGGCGAACCTTGCGATTTTTCGTCAAACAAAAAGGGCGTTTACTTCCTGATGAGGGTAAGGGACGAGGCACACCGCTTCGCGATCACCTATCACAGGGAATTAAGGAAAGGCAAGACCCTGGCTTCTCAGATGGACGGCGTTCCGGGCATAGGAAAAAAGAGAAAACTCCTGCTTCTTAATCACTTCGGGAGCGTGGAGAAGATAAAAGGGGCCACCACCGAGGAACTCGCCTCCATAAAGGGGATGACGAAACAGGCCGCGCGCAACGTAAAGAAGTTTCTGCGTTAACCGGACGACGAATTCATTTTCTTTCTGCTGAATGAAGGTGCCGGCGTTTTAGGATGCGAGGTAATCAAGAAGGCAGAATTCAAGTATGGCTTTTCCCGCGTGAAGCTTGTTCTCAGCCTGAGTGAAGGCGATGCAGCTAGAACTGTCCATTACTCCTGCGGTTATCTCTTCTCCCCTGTGAGCCGGAAGACAGTGCATTATCAGGGGCTTTTTGCGGCAGGAGGAAAGAAGTTTCTCGTTTAACTGAAAGGGCCTGAAAATCTCGGTGCCTTTTCCCTCTTCACCCATGCTTACCCAGACGTCGGTGTAGATCACGTCAGCGTCCCTTACCGCGGAGGCGGGGTCGTGGGTGACTTCGATTTCCGAGTTTCCTTGTTCGGAGGCTTCGCCCATAATCGCCGGGTTGGGTTCATATCCCGGGGGAACCGCAAGCGAAAGGTCAAAGCCCATTATCGCGGAGGCGGCCACGAAGGAATTGGCGATATTGTTTCCGTCGCCGAGAAAAGCAAGCTTGAACTTCTCGGGATTTATCCCCTGCTCCGAGATTGAAAAAAGATCGGAGATTATCTGCGTCGGATGTTCAAGGTCGGTAAGGGCGTTTATCACGGGGACTGTCGAGTTCTCCGCAAGCTCGAGGGCTTTTTCCTGTCCGTACGTCCTTATTATTATCCCGTCAAGGTAAGAGGAGAGAATCTTCGCCGTGTCGGCTATGGTCTCCCCCCTTCCGAGCTGGGTATCCGCCGGATTCATGTAAATCCCTTGGGCGCCCAGGTCGAAAAGACCCGCTTCGAAGGAAAGCCTCGTTCTGGTCGACTGTTTTTCAAAAAGAAGACCCACCGACATGCCCGCGAGGCTTCTTGGGCTCTCACCCTGTTTTTTCAGTTCCTTTAGTTCGCCAGAGCGGCGGATTATTTCCCTGATCTCGTTTTTTTGAAGGTCTGAGACGGCAAGAAGATTCCTACCCACTAGAAACCACCTCCTCGATGGATTTCATTATGACAGCGACGGCAAAGTCAATCTCTTCTTTGTTTGTGTTAAGCGGAGGAAGAATCCGAAACACACACTCAACGGTAAGTATAACTAGAAGCCCATTTTTAACTGAGGCCGAAAAACAGTCCCGCGCGAAAGTCCCGTCTGAGAACTCAACCCCGATTATAAGCCCCTTTCCCCGTACCTCTCTTATATGCTCGGGATATTTTTTCCGGACATCTTCAAGCTTGCCAAGAAAATAGTCTCCGAGCTCCCCCGCTCTTTCGACCAGATTTTCCCGAAGTATCGTTTCGATCGCGGCGCAGGCCGCCCCCGCGGCCAGGGGATTTCCACCGAAAGTGCTCCCGTGGGCCCCGGGAGTGAAGTGCTTCGCCACGTCCTCCCTAGCCAGGACCGCTCCACACGGCACCCCGCCGCCGAGAGCCTTTGCGAGTGCCACTATGTCGGGCCTTACGTCCTCGTGCTCGTAGGCAAACAGTCTTCCCGTCCTTCCCATCCCGACCTGAATCTCATCAAGTATGAGCAACATGTCGCTTTTCCCACATATCTCCTCTACCTGCTTTAGATACCCGGGGGGCGGAACGATGACTCCGTTTTCTCCCTGCACCGGTTCGAGAATGACCGCGCAGGGGTTTGTCTCCGAGGCCAGGCGTGCTATCGCCTCGGGGTCCGCGTAGGGAGCGAAGTGGAATCCTTCAAGGAAAGGGGAGAACCCCTCCCTGTATTTTTCAGATTCCGTGGCGCTAAGCGCCCCGAAAGTCCTTCCGTGAAAGGCTCCTTCGGTTGAAATGACCGCGAATTTTCCGCCGTTTTGCGCTCCCCATTTCCTGGCGAGCTTTATCGAGCCTTCAACGGCTTCGGTTCCGCTGTTACAGAAAAACACCTTGTCCGCAAACGAGTTTGAAACGAGCATCTCGGAGAGTGCACTCTGGTTTTCTATGTTAAAGAGGTTTGAGGTGTGAATCAGAGTGGCAGCCTGGGATGTTATGGCGTCCGTGATACTAGGGTGACAGTGCCCGAGGTTGTTAACGGCTATCCCGGCCGTGTAGTCAAGATACTTTTTCCCTTCCGTATCCCAGAGCCACGAACCGCTTCCCTTCCGCATCGTTATGGGAAGACGGCTGTAGGTCTCCATCAGGTATTTTCCCCGCGAGTCTTCCATTTTCCCTGACCTCAAAGGGTTATCTCCGTCCCTATTCCCAGATCTGTAAGAAGCTCAAGTATGAGAGCCCTTTTTACTCCCCCGTTTATTATGTGCACCTTGCTGACCCCTTCTTCCAGAGCCTCAAGCGCGCACATCACCTTGGGGATCATTCCGCTGTTTATCGTCCCGTCCCTGATAAGTTTCTCAGCCTGCTTTTTAGTCACGGAGGATATGAGTTTTCCTTTCTTGTCTAGGATGCCGTCAACGTTGGTCAGCAGTATGAGCTTTGCAGCGCGAAGCGCTCCCGCTATTTTCCCCGCCACGTGGTCCGCATTTATGTTGTAGGTGGTTCCGTCCTCCCCCAACCCTATGGGAGCTATAATCGGAATGATATCTTTGCCTTCAAGCACCCTGATTACCTCGGGATTTACTTCCTGAACTTCGCCCACGTAGCCGAGGTCTGCGTCCTCGGCAATATCTATACGGTGTTTGGCGGCGAATTTGTGAAGGTCGAACTTTTTAGCTTTTATAAGCTTTCCTTCCTTGCCTGAGAGCCCCACCGTTTCCATCTGGTGGCGGTTTATCGACGTTACGATCTGCTGGTTTATCTTTCCGACAAGCACCATCTCGACCACTTCCATTACCTCTCTGCTGGTAACGCGGAGTCCGGCTATGAAGTCGGATTTTATTCCCATAGTGTCGAGATACTCCTGAATCTGGGGTCCTCCTCCGTGCACTACTACCGGTTTTATCCCGACGTACTTCATCAGTATGAGGTCGCGCACGAAATTTGAAAGATCCGTCTTGGCTAAGCTTCCGCCGTATTTGACCACGACGGTTTTGCCGTGAAACGCCTCTATGTAGGGAAGGGCCTCAACCAGTATTTCCGCCCTCTGGGCTGAACTGTTCATGAAAAACTCCTTTCTGCGAAAAAAAACATTATATAGCAACCGGGGTTTTTATTACAACACTTCAAGGATAATCATATATGAGAATTTGGGTTTCGGGGCCGAAAAGAAAACAGCAGTATCCGGGGTCAAGAAATCTCCCGAGGACGCAAAAACGCCTCAGGGATGGAGAAGGGATTTCCGCCTGGGAATTCTCGTTTCAGCCACCGCGACTGCGACCGCTCATAATCGCCCCGGGGCGCAATTGCCGGTCCGTCAGCTCTTGTGCCGGTAGGTCAGCTGAACTCCGAAGATCCTGCCTTTTGCAAGCGGTGAGAACGTGCCGCCAAGAGGTGCCGACAGAGGTGGAAGGCCCAAGGTGCTGGGCAGCGTGCTGTCGCCCCCATGCTTGACTTCGTCAAGCAGGTTCTTGCCGTAAAGGCCGATTGAGAACCGGCCGTTTGCGGGAATGATGTCAATCCCGGCGTCAAGTATGTTCTGCTCCAGTATATAGCCCCTGTTGTCATCGGTGAAGTATGACTTGTCGCGGTAAGCGTAGCTTATTCGGGACGTCATCCGCCCCCAGCTGGCTGCTCCCGTGTCGTGTGTGAGTCCCACGCTGTAAGTCCACTTCGCGGCGCGGGGAAGCTCTAAAGCCAGATCTTTTACGTCAAGAGTCCCGTCTCGATTAAGGTCATGTTTTACTTTGGTGTACTCGGGATTGACGTACCCTACGGAGCCGATCACGAACAGGTTCTCCGCTATGGCGAACAGGCCGTCAAGCTCAAAGCCGTAGGCCTCAACATCGGCGGTGTTGTCGATCAACTGAACTATACCGAGTGCTGGATCGGGAAAGTTAATTTCCCTTTGCATGTCATCAATCATGTTGTAGAAGGCTGCTCCGTATAGACGGCCGCGGTCTTTTGTGACCTTGAATCCGGCCTCGAAGCTGTCGATTGTCTCTTCATCGTACGGTCCCGGGGAGTGGATGGGCGAAAGGTTGCGAAGGTTATAGCCTCCGGAGCGAAATCCTCTGGTCCAGTGTCCGTAAACGTTGGCTTCGCCGCTTATGTAATAAGTGGCGCCGACCTTGGGCGACCAGCTGTGCCATGTCTCCTCATCTATGAAATCAAACTCGCAGGCGGGACCTTCGACGATATTGCAAGACGGTAGCGGCGCAAGGGGACTGCTGGTGGGAATCAAAGCTATTTCGCCATCTCTTTTGTCACGCGTGTACCGGGTACCCGCGGTGAGCGTCAGCTGGCTTGTAAGATCATAGTCCAGAGAGAGGAAGAGGCCCAGAGTTTCAACGTCGTAGTTTCCGCCTCCGAACTGGGACACGTCCGTCCCTGGCGGGAAGGGAAGACCCGATGCCGCAATAGCGGCGGTAAGAAGAGATCGATGCTCGTGGTAGTTGATCTTGTTGCTGAAATAATAGACTCCTGCGGTAGCATTGAGTCTTTCAAAAAACCTGCCCGTGTAACGCAGTTCGTTACTCCACTGCCTGTAATGGCTCCATGCCTGCGCGCTCATTAATTCAAGCGGCGAGGCGTCGAGATCAACTGACGAGAAGGTTTCTGAATCGCGCCAGCCGAAAATGTTTGTTATCGTGCCGTTGCCAAAACCTACGTCCCAGTCCATCTGGGCGCTGAAAAAATGAGCTTCGTTTTCTCTTTTGCCTTCATTATTGATGCTGAAGTCGTGGCTGTCTCGGTCAAAGTTAGCCGCCGCGTTTGAGACGCCGAATCCGTTTGCGTGGTTCTGTGCCGCGGGGCCGTCGCCGTCGATGCTATCGTACTGGTATCGGAGCACCAAGCTCAGGTCGTCTGTGGGTTCCCAGACGAGCACCGGCCGTACCATTCGGACGTCTAAATCTCCGAAAGCTTTGCCGGTGTGGAGGTTCTTGAACCAGCCGTTATCCTGGTTTGTGTACGCGGTTATCCTGGCGCTAACGGTTTCGCCCAGAGGGCCTCCCACCGTGCCCATGTAGTAGCTGTTGAGACTCTCTCCTCCCCCCTCAAAAGAGGTGCGAAAGGACATCTCCAGAGTGTCTCCAGGTTTCTTCGTGTTGATGAGTATCGCGCCCCCGGTCACGTTACGCCCGAAAAGGATTCCCTGCGGACCTCTAAGCACCTCGATGCTCTCGATATCAAGCGTGTCGAACAGGGCGCCGCCGATGTTGGCCCCGAAATACACGCCGTCGACGAACACTCCCACGGTCGGGTCAACGGACGGTATGGAGCTGTTTATCCCGAGTCCGCGAATGGAGAAGTTAGCGATTCCCCCAACGGTGCCGATGTCGTCAAGCGCGACGTTGGGCATCTTTACAGCAAGACTTTCAAGGTTCCTTACCTTAAGAGCGTCGATCTGCTCGGAGCTGAAATGTGTTACCGAGAGGGGAACGTTCTGAATCGGCTCTTCCCGTTTCCGCGCCGTGACTGTGATCTTCTCAAGCAGGACGCTGCTTACGCCGAATGCGTCCTGGGCGTTTGCCGAGACGCCGCTTATAAGAGTAAGAACCGCGCCTACAGCGAAAGTGCCTAAGAGTGCTTTTAACCTGGATTTAAATTTTCTGCGAACCATTGAGATGTCTTCCCCCCTCTTTTTCGATAGCATGACCTGCATTTACCAATACTGCCCGGTGGCTTTTTTGGCCTCCCTCTAAAATCCCCATTATAGCATGAATTAAATTGTAATTGCACGACTTTTAAGGAGGACTCATCGTAGGATTTTTGTCCTCTAGAGAAGCCCTAGGGCTTTTTTCTCCCGTTTCCCCGTCTTTTTTACCCTTACACGGAACCGGAGTTCGACTTCGGCTCCGTCCCCATAGAAACTTCCTGAAACGGGAGCGATGAGGCCGTGGGTGGGACCGCTTGCGACCGCGACGTGACGGTCTGAGACTGCGAGACCCGAAGAGGGATCATAGCCTCTCCATCCTCCGCCCGGTATGTAGACCTCGGCCCAGGCGTGAAGCTCGTCTCCTTTTTTTCTTCTTGCGCTGAGCGCATAGCCGCTTACGTGCCTGCACGCAAGTCCCGTCGAGCGACAGACGGCCGCGAAAAGCTCCACGAGATCCCTGCAAGACCCCCTTTTTTCCCCGAGGGTTCTCTCTGCCGACCAAGGGCCACCCTGCTCCCTGACAACGTGGGGAAAGTTATCGTGTATGTGTTCACAGAGCGAGAGAATAAAATCCGTGGTTTTTCCCATGGTCTGCGAGAGAATCGTTTCGCGAAGTGGCGAGACCGCTAGGGCCGTTTTTTTGCTCACCGCCAGGTACGGGCGAAGAGCTGCCTTCTGCTCGCTAGGGTATTTCATCGGCAGATCAAGGAACCTTACGTCGGAAACTATGAAATCAAAAGGGTTTCCCCGAAGCGTCTCGACAACGCAACTGGTATTGATTGTAAGACTGTCGAACTCGCCCATAAACCATAGGGTAACGGTAGTGTTTCCGTCAAGATCCGAGTTCACGCTTCTTCCTGCTTCGGGGGGATCCGTCCTGAGCGAAAACATATGAGTCATTTGCCCCCCGCCGTTTCTCGGGCAAAGCCTCACGATGTGAGGGGCTAGGACCACTTTTTTTCCATAGGAATAAGTTGTGTTGTGATCTATGCTAAGCAGCACTTTTCGGGCTTTTGTTAAGAATTTTTCTTACCCATTCGGCGGGCATTTCCTCGGCCGATTTTCTGAGCCTCTCTTGCCACCAATCGGATATATCTGCCAGTTCGTTTTCGTTGAACCTGTACTGCTCGAGGGAAAATGAATTGCTTCTGTAGACTACGATGTCTATCGGAAAATCGACGTCTATGGCGTTTATGCGGCTTGAATCAAACGCAAGGTATGCGATGCGAAGCGCGACATCGAGGCTGGTGTCGTAGGTAAGGGTTCTTTTTATTATCGGTTTTCCGTATTTCGACTCGCCTATTATAACATAGGGAGAGGTGGTTCCCACGTTGATCCAGTTTCCTTGGGGATAGACGAGAAAAAGCTGGGGCTCGGGGTCGTTTTCGAACTGCCCTCCTATTATGGAGTACATGTTGAAGGTAAACCCCGATTTGGAAAGAGCCTCACCGTCTTCCTCTTTCACCCTCCGAAGCTCCCTTGAGAAAATGTTCACTGCCTTGTAGAGGCGGTCAAGGGATTCCTGGGAGTGCTCAAGGGACTCGTCAAGATAGGTAATAGTCTTGTCTCTCGCGGAGCGAAGTCCCGAGGTCATAAGGAAAAACGATTTATCCCCGGTCCTGTGGGTAGTGACTTTCTTTGCCCGTATGGCTTCGTTTCCCGTTATTATGAGGTTGTCGGCAAGACCGATTATCCCTTCTTTTAGTCTCATTCCCACGCAGAAAGTCATCTGTTTCCTCTCTCAGATATTGTCAAACTCCCGAAGGGTGCTGTCTGTTATGCTGTAGCCGAAGTAATCGTCGTATATGCGGTTTCCGACCTCGTTTATGTGGGACTGAAAACTGCTTAAGTACTCGTGCATTCCACGCTGTATTATCTCCCCGACGCTTATGAACCGAAGATCCGATAGAAGCCTTCCCATCTCTTTTTCGGTTTCGTTGTTATAGGAGCCGGCAGGACTGTTAGATATGCAGTGAAGCGACTCGTCGGCCTGCCCAACGCAGTAGATTATCGAGCGTGGAAACTGGTTATCAAGGATGAGAAAATCGAGCACGTTGCCTATGGATATCTGTTGATGCTTCGCCTTGTAGGTCTCAAGGGCACTTGTCGATTTAAGAAGGGCTATCCACTGCATGTTGTCTATCGACGTTCCCACGAGTTCAGCCTTGGGAAGCAGGGTGTAGTACTTGACGTCGAGTATCCTGGAAGTGTTGTCGGCTCGTTCCATTTGCTTTCCGAGTTCTGAGAAATGCCACGCCTCGCCGTGGGATATGCTTATGTACCCGGATCCGTGAAAAAGAAGGCTCTGCACTTTTGCCACTTCGCAGAACTTTCCGGGATTGTCGAGCAGCTTCTGCTTGGCTTCGTCGCTGTTCAGCTTGTGGTAGAAGCGGTTTATTAGAAGCCACATCTCAGAAGAGATTATCTCCCTAACGGAACTTGCGTTCTCACGGGCGCAGTTAACGCAGGAGATGATCGAGTTCGGGTTGTTGCGGTCAAGTACCATGAAGTTTATTACGTTTTCCCGGGTAGTGCTGTCATAAAGGCTTCTGAAAAGCTCCATGTCTCCCGTCACCTTTACTATGGGGTCCCATTCCTGCTCAACGGAGTCATGGGTGTCAATGGCGAGGCCTAGGTTTACGCTTATAAGCCTCGCAGTGTTCCCTGCGCGCTCGGCGTAGCGGCTCATCCAGTATATAGACTCTGCGACGCGACTTAGGATTTTCTGCCTCCTTTGCCCCCGGCGTTCTTTGCGGGAGCAAGCACCCAAGTGTCCTTGCTTCCGCCTCCCTGAGACGAATTGACTATCATCGAACCTTTGCGCAACGCTACTCTGGTAAGGCCTCCGGGCAGGACGAATATTTCTTTTCCGTAAAGAATGAAGGGTCTCAGATCGACATGGCGTCCCTCGAAGTGATCGTCCACTATCACGGGAGCACGGGAGAGGGACATAGTCTTCTGGGCTATGTAGTTTCTGGGATCCGCTTTTATATCTCTTTTGGCTTGGGCCAGCTCCTCTTTCGTCGCTTTGGGTCCGAACACTATCCCGTATCCTCCAGATTCATTCGCGGGCTTTACGACCAGCTTCTCTATATTGTCGAGTACGTATTTTCTGGCTTCATCCTCCTCGCAGATATACGTCGGCACGTTCGAGATTATGGGATCTTCTCCCAGGTAGTACTTTATTATCTTCTCAACGTAGGCGTATATTATCTTGTCGTCGGCCACTCCTCCTCCTGGGGCGTTGGCTATGGCGACGTTTCCGGCCTTGTACGCGCCGAAAAGCCCCGGAACTCCGAGCACTGAATCCGGGCGGAACACCTGAGGGTCAAGGAAGTTATCGTCTATCCTTCTGTATATGACGTCCACTTTTTCAAGCCCCTTAGTGGTCTTTAGGTAAACGAAGTTCTCTACCACGACGAGATCCCTTCCCTCGACAAGCTCTATTCCCATCTCCTTTGCCAGAAACGAGTGTTCGAAGTAGGCCGAGTTATATATCCCCGGGGTGAGAAGCACCACCTTGGGGTTAGCCGTTCTGTCAGATAGCAGATACTGGAGGGTGTCATGAAGGTGGAGCCCGTAATCGCTTATGGGCATTATCTCGACGGTGCCGAATACCTTGGGAAACGTGCGTTTCAGAAGTTCGCGGTTCTCAAGCACGTAGGAGACGCCGGAGGGGGAGCGCAGGTTGTCTTCGAGGATGTAGAAGTTTCCGTCCGAATGTCTTATAAGGTCCGTTCCCGTGATATGGCACCAGATATTCTTCGGCGGGGAAAAACCGACGCAGTCAAGGCGAAACTCCCTGCTTGAGAGAATGAGTTCCTTGGGAACCACTTTGTCCCTCAGAATCTTCCGGTCGTTGTATATGTCGTCTATGAAGAGGTTAAGCGCGTGGATTCTCTGCTTGAGGCCCCTTTCTATGAGCTCCCAGTCCTCGGCAGACACTATCCTAGGAATTATGTCGAAGGGGAAAATGTTCTCCTCGGAGCCCTTCTTTTTCTCCGAGTAGAGGGTGAAGGTGACCCCCATCTCGAAAAGGTTCATCTCGGCCGCTTTCTGCCTCTCGATCAGCTCTCCGCCTGAGAGACTCTCTATCCTGTCGGTTAAAAAGCGGGTCCACTCATGCGGGGTGGCGTTATCCTTGAATACCTCGTCGTAAAAGCCTTCCGTGTCGTAGTTTTTAAAATTCATCGCGATTCCAAGGAATTTTCCCGAAAAACCTAACTAAAAGTGAAGGTTATGCAAAAGCTTCCTAGAGTATATACCTGCTTAGGTCCCTGTCCTTGACGATGTCGGCTATTTTCTCCTCAACATAGCTTTTGTCTATGGTGAATTTCTTCTCCTTCATGTCGGGAGCGTTAAAGGAGATCTCATCAAGTAGCTTCTCGAGAACGGTGTGAAGCCTCCTTGCCCCTATGTTCTCGGTAGAGCTGTTAACTTCGGCTGCGGTTTCGGCTATTTTCTCTATTGCTTCGTCAGTGAAAGAGAGTTTTATGTCCTCGGTCCTCATAAGCTCGGTGTACTGTTTTATGAGAGCATTTTTGGGCTCGGTGAGGATCCGTATGAAGTCGTCTTTGGTGAGCGCCTCAAGCTCAACTCTTATGGGAAAGCGCCCTTGGAGCTCGGGTATGAGGTCGGACGGCTTTGAGACGTGAAACGCCCCGGCTCCTATGAAGAGTATGTGGTCGGTCCTTACCATCCCGTGCTTCGTGGTGACGCTGCTCCCTTCGATTATAGGGAGAAGATCCCTCTGCACCCCTTCCCTTGAAACATCAGGCCCCGAGACGCCGTTTTTTCCGGCGACCTTGTCTATCTCGTCTATGAAGATTATTCCCGAGTTCTCGGTTCTCTCGAGAGCTAACTGGGTAACTTTGTCCATGTCTATCAGTCTTCGGGCTTCCTCTTCGGTGAGAATGTCCATGGCCTCGGGAACCTTAACCTTTCTTACTTTCGATTTTTTGGGCATGAGGCTTCCGATCATCTCCGAGATTCCGGGGTCCATCTCCTCAACTCCCGCCTGGCTGAACACCTGTATGGGAAGGGTCCTCGCCGTTATCTCTATCTCGACTTCCCTGTCGTCAAGCTTTCCGTCCCAAAGAAGCTTTCTCATCTTTTTTTTGGTCTCGCTCATTTTTCTCTTAGCCTCGTCCATGTCTTCCTCCGTCCCAGTGACGGGACGAGTCGGAACGAGCAGGTCAATGAGCTTGTCCTCGGCAAGCTCCCTAGCCCTCGTGTTAACCGAAAGGGTCTCCTCCTCTGTTACCATGTTGACGGCTATTTCAGTTAAGTCTCGTATCATTGACTCAACATCTCTACCCACGTACCCAACTTCGGTGAACTTTGACGCCTCGACCTTTACGAAGGGGGCCTGGGCAAGTTTCGCCAGACGCCGGGCTATCTCTGTTTTTCCCACGCCGGTGGGTCCCATCATAAGTATGTTCTTTGGGGATATCTCGTCGCGAAGCTCGGGCGATACCTTCTGCCTTCTCCACCTGTTCCTGAGCGCCACGCCCACGGCCCTTTTGGCCATGTTCTGTCCGACTATGTACTTGTCTAGCTCCGATACTATTTCCCTCGGGGTGAGGTAGGATTCTTGGGACATTTAATCTATTTCCTCTATCGATATGTGACTATTTGTGTAAATGCAGATTCCGGCTGCGATCTCAAGTGAGCACTCGACTATTTCCGTGGCGGAAAGCTCCGAGTGCTTGGCAAGCGCCAAAGCTGCCGCTTGGGCGAAGGGACCTCCCGATCCTATGGCTATCACGCTCTCATCGGGTTCTATTACGTCTCCGCTTCCCGAGATTATGAGCATGGTTTCAGAGTTAGCGACTATCAGCAGGGCCTCGAGCCTTCTCAGGATTCTGTCCGATCTCCATTCCTTTGCGAGTTCGACTGCTGCACGCTCAAGGCTTCCGCTGAATTCCTCAAGCTTTCCATCGAACTTGTCAAAAAGCGTCATCGCGTCTGCCGTTGAACCCGCGAATCCGGCGCAGATTTTCCCGCCGCGCATTTTTCTTATCTTGTTCGCTTTATGCTTTACCGCGGTTGCTCCCATGGTTACTTGGCCGTCGCCTCCTAACGCCACCCGACCGTCTTTTTTAACGCAGAGTATCGTGGTTCCGTGAAATTGGCTCATAATCTTTTCCCCTTTCTCCCGTTGCCTCTAGGCGTTCGGGTGAGTCTTGTCGTACACTTCCATTATCCGCTCGACCGAGAGGTGGGTGTATCTCTGGGTCGTCGAGAGACTCGCGTGACCGAGCATCTCCTGGATTGCCCGAAGGTCTGCGCCGCCCGCAAGCAGGTGGGTGGCAAACGAGTGTCTAAGTACGTGGGGACTCACGTTTTTCGATATCCCCGATACTAGGCCGTACTTTTTTATTATCCGCGCCAGACTTCTTGTGGTTATTCCGCCTCCGCGAGAGTTCAGGAATATATGGTCGGATGCGGGTTTCAAGGTTTCTCTTATGTCAAGATACTCCCCGAGAGCGGAAAGTGCCTTTGATCCCACGGGAACGATTCTCTCTTTGTTTCCTTTCCCGCGAACCCTTATTATCGCTTCTCCCATGCTGAGGTCGGCGAGCGTGGTTCCCGCAAGTTCGCTTACACGAAGGCCGCTTGAATAAAGAAGCTCAAGAATCGCTCTATCGCGTACCCGAAGCGGATTTTTCTCAGAATCCTTTACGTCGACCAGATTGAACACCTCGTCCACGCTTAAAAACACTGGGAGGTGCTTTTCCTTTTTAGGGGTGCGCACGAGTTTTGCGGGATTCTGCGCTGCGAGGCCTTTTCTTACCAGATACGAGAAAAAAGATCTTATCGCCGATACTTTTCTCTCGACTGAGGAGGGGGAGTTTTTTCCGTAGAGCGTTGAGACGTATGCGTTTATTGTCGCAATGTCCGCGTCCTCAATTTTTTTCTTTTCCTTTAAGAGAAAATCGTGGAAATTCTCAAGATCGCCCCTGTAGGCCTTTACGGTGTGCTCCGAGTAGTTTCTTTCGTCCGAGAGGTGCTTTATGAAGCTTTCGAGCAGTTCGTTCATCTATTCTGAAATATATACGCTCATTTGCTTTGGACAAGGGATAAAAAAGTATTGTTAGCAGTGGATAAGAAATTAGAAGCGGGAAGAAAAATCAGGAACTGTAGAGTTTGGCAGGACTCTAAATAATTCCCAAAGTATATATAAATGCTGAGGGGCTCGGAACATCAGGCTGCCAAACTGTGGTGAATTGAGGCTGTATTTGAATATCCGCATCATTTTCCTACCTTTGCTTCCTTGCAGGTTGATGCAAACAACAGATCCTTTGCGGCCACCACGGCGCCTCCAGTGATCAAAACGCAGGCAAGGGCGATGCGCCAGTCGGCTTGGCCTACACCTGATGCAACAAGTATTAAGGTTGAAAGCAACGGCGCTGCATAGCTCGCAGAGCCTAGGACCCGGATATCGCCGTGTTTAACGCCAAAGTCCCAAGCGTAAAATGCTGCCCCAACCGGTAGCAGTCCAAGGCCTGCGACGGCTAGCCATTGTCCGGTTCCTTGCGGCCAGACCGTCTGTTCCAGCGCCAGATGGCAGATAAGTGAAAAAAAGGCTGTTACTGCGCAGAATCCGGTGACGACATCGGTCGGAACCGCGCCAAACCGCCGTGACAGAAGCGAGTAGGCGGACCAGGTAAAAGCGGAAAGCAGCGCCGCGCTGTAACCGAAGGCAAAGCTGTCATCGAAAGAAAGGCTGTTTTTCGAAACAATCAGTACTGTCCCCGCCAGACCAGCCAGTACGCCTGTTATGTGGTGCCAGCCGAGCCGCTCTCCGGGAAGGAACGCTGCCCCGACGACGATCAGCAGGGGCCAGAGATAACCGATCAGACTTGCTTCGACAGCCGGTGCATTCCGCAGGGCGGTGAAGTAGAAAAAATGATAGCCGAATAGCCCTCCAACACCGAGACACCATATGCGCAAGGGTTGGCGCAGATTGCGAAAGCCCGACGGCTTTGCGGCAAGCGCGATCAGTCCGATGGAAGCGGCGATCGAAAAACACATTGCGGCAAGCTGGAAGGGAGGCACTTCCCCTGATGAGGCCGTCAGAAGGGCCAGTAGCGACCACATAAGGATTGCGCTAAATCCTATAAGTGTTGCTCGCATTAAATATTTCTTCCGTTGTATGAGTGCAGGCCTGAAGGGTAGCGAAAACTGCCTTGGCTGTGATAACCCAGCTTCAACTTTGCCTTCCTTTAACCCCGCTTCGTGCTTGATGGAGATGTACAGGGTCAGGTTTACTATTACTTTACTTCTTTTATTATGCAATACGGCTTTAAAGTTGCGGAAACACTTTTGGTAAAGACGAAGAAACTATCCGGGCGACCCGTGCTGTTCTCAAAAGCAGAAAGCGAGACTGCCAAAAAGCCCGAAGCGGTGCTTAGACAATTTGTCTGTCTGCTGTATACAGATGACAGAAAGTGTTTCCATATTCCAGGAACATGAGTGAACTCAGAGCAGAAAAAAGACAATTCATGAAAAATGTGTCCTGGCTTGTTGTCGCCAAATCCGTTCCCTCCGCTGCCAATATAGTTGAAATGATCGTTCTGGCAAGAGTGCTCGGCCTCGAACTCTTCGGTCTGCTTACCCTTATCATAGCCTACGTTAAGGTAGTGAGTTCGCTTGTGGATTTCAGGGTATGGGAATCCGTCGTTAGATATGTGGGTGAGTTCCTCGAGAAAAAAGAATCGGAACATGCCCTGTCGATGATAAAGTTCTCCTACATGGTCGATGCCGCGGGGGGTCTGCTGGCCTTTGGGGTATGTTTGCTGCTTGCCGGGGTGGCAAACGACATATTCATAAAGTCTCAGGATGGTTTCGATTTAGTTCTGATCTTTTCCCTGACTCTCGTAGTCGCAAGCGTCAACACCACGTCGGAAGCGCTTTTCAGGGTGTTTGACCGGTTCAAGACGATAGTTTTCGTGCAGTCGGCAAAAGCGGTTTTCAAACTTAGTTCCGTGCTTGCGGCGCTGTATATGGGTTACGGAATAAAGGGCGTGCTAGTTGCCTATGTGGCGGTTTCCTTCTTTGAGTTTGTGCTTACCCAGATAGTTGTGAACAGAATGCTGAGGGACAAGGGACTTCACACCTGGCTTTCCTCAAAAGTAGGACTTCTCTCCGGCAGGATGAGGGAGATAACTTGGTTTCTGCTTAACACGAGCTTTAACGCCACGCTTACGATCGCTAACGAAGGAAAAGTGGCCGTTTTGATCCTAGGTTATTTCTTTGGAAGCGGTGCGGCGGGGCTTTACAAGATAGCAAGGGCCGTGATCAAGGTGGTTAACAGGATTACGGATCCCCTGCACGAGGCCATTTTCCCGAGACTCGTGAGTTTTTCAACGTCAAACCTCTACGACAGATTTGCCGAAATCTTGAAGTTCTCGGTTAGGAGCCTGCTTAAGCTTGTAATCCCAGTCCTTATTATAGTACTTCTCTTCACGGAACAACTGATAAGCCTTATTTTCGGTGACCAGTACGTGCCTGCCTCCAATACCATGAGGGTGCTCGCCGTGGCCGTTCTTTTTACGGGCGGAACGTTCTGGCTCACGCCGATGCTCCTTGCGATCGGAAGACCTGGACTTAGGACCGCGGTCAGCACGTTTAAAGTCCTCACATACTTGGTCTTGCTGCTTTTGCTGGTTCCAGAGTATTCGTATTTCGGAGCCGGCATCGCCTATCTGATCGTGGAATTCGGGCATTTTCTGGCGACCGTTTATCTTGCCCGGAAATTCAGCCGTGAGTATCTGGGGTAACTTCCTGAGACGGATCCATATTATGCCCGGTAGCCGATTACTCCGAGGTACTTATCGATCATTCCCTCCTCGGTGAAGTCTTCAAGCATTTTCTGTTTTCCCCTGGCCCCGAATTCCCTGCCTTTGTCTTCGTCAGAAAGAAGTTCTACGAGATATTGCGCGATTCTTGGAACGTTGTTTCCGTCCGTAACGTAGCCGCTCCTTCTCTGCTCGACGGCTTCCTTGCCCCCGCCGTCAACTCCCGTGACTATAGGCTTTCCCCTTGCAGCAGCCTCGATCAGGACGTTTGGGAGTCCCTCGATGTTCTCCTCGCTCGGTATCGTCCGGTTAACCATTGCGAAAATGTCGCACGCGTCATAGAAGATCCACACGTCTTCGTGGCGTACCGATCCGGCAAAAACAACCCTGTCCCCAAGCCGCTTGCTTGCCACCAGATCCCTAAGAGCTTTTTCGTAACGTCCCTCCCCGGCGATTACGTACCTGAAGTTTGTGTACTTCTCCCTTACGGCGGAGAGGGCTTCTATTACCTTGTCCTGTCCCTTTCCCCGAGTGAGCCTCGAGACGGTAAGAATCATTTTCTCTGAGGGCTCGATGCCGTATTTTTCCCTAAGCCGCCGCACGGCTGCGGGGTCGGCCTCGCGCAGGATAAGCTCCCTGGGTGTACCGTTGTGTATCACTCCCACTCTTTCGCCGGGGATTCCCGACTCGATGAACATCTGCCTTGTAGATTCACTCGGGCCTATGATCTTGTGAGCCCTCCTGTAAAGCCTGTTCATGAACCGGGCCTGAACCCTGTTTTTAAACCGCTGCCCGAGAAGAAATTTTTTGGCCTCCCGTCCCGCCACCCTCGCGATGATTCTGTACTTTCGGGGATCAAGCGGCGAGATGCCCCCGGCGAAGTGGGCTTCTCTCGTTACAAGCAGCACCGCATCCGGCGTGTTGGAAGATAGATACCTTGAAAGCGATATCCACCCGGCGATCTCCTTTACCGGGGACGGGGCTCCGTGGTTTCTGGTGAAGGCGCTCATTCTTCGAACAGCGAAGTCAGAATCTCCGTCTGCCGCGGCGTCTTCCTCGGAGTAGCCCGGGGCAAGGACCGTAGTATCTATACCGGCTTTCGCAAAGCCTTTTGCAAGCTTGTAGCTTGTCGTTGCCAGTCCGCCTTGGAAAGGCGGGAATTCATGGGTGTAGAGAAGAACTTTCATGCCCGAACGTTTTTAATGCCATCTCTCATGCCACATCTGGAACATGAGCAAGTTCCATATCCGAGGTGCCCCAGGGGATGAATGATCGTAGAATCTTTTTTTCCACCGGGAGATCTCGCCTGGGTCAAACACCCCGCTTTTTCTTATCGCCTCAGGGCTTAGGTAATTTTCGACAAGGGGCCGAAGCCTACCCCTGAGCCACGAATCAACGGGACTTGAAAATCCTTTTTTCGGGCGGTCGTAAAGCTCAGCGGGTATGTGCCTTGAAAGTATTTTCTTTAAGATATACTTGCTTTCCCCGTTCCTGTACTTGAGATCAAGGGGAATTCTTGCCGCAAGATCAACGACCCTGTGGTCAAGCAGCGGCTCCCTCGCCTCAAGGCCCGTACTCATGGACGCCCTGTCTACCTTGGTCAGTATGTCATCGGGAAGCCAGACGTTAAAATCGGCGTAAAGCATCTGTGTCCAGAGCTCCTCGCTGTGTATGGCGGCAAAATCAGACTTGAACGTCTCATCGTGAAAATCCCGGTTTTCCCTGAATATGCCCGCAAAGTCTTCAGGAGCCCATGTTCCGAGCCTCCGTCTATACATCTCGGCCATGTCGTTTTCCATTATGCCGAGCAAGGCCGCCCGGTTTCTCTCGTAGTTTCTGGTGCGCCCGGTAATCCAGGAACATCTGAGGGTTTTTCCCACGGACTCGAATTTTTCGACACTGAGGCCGCAAAGTGCGGCCTTGAGTCCCCGTCTCAGCGCTCCGGGTGTCCTTCTGACCGCCTCTGCGAGACGCACGGATTTTGAGTAGTAGTTATATCCGCAGAAAAGCTCGTCTCCCCCGTCTCCCGACATCACCACCTTTACGTGCTCCCTCGCAAGCCTAGACAGTATGCATGTCGGTATTGACGAAGTGTCGGCGAAAGGCTCGTCGTAAATCGACGGGATATCGGACACGGTCTCAAGTGCGGTGTCTTCCGATACGTAGAATTCCGTGTGCTCGGTTCCCAGATATTCTGCGAGTTTTTTCGCCCAAACGGCCTCGTTGTATTTTTCCTGCTCGAACCCTATGGTGAAGGTCTTAAGCGGCGTCGGGATGTTTTTCTGAAGGAGCGTGGCCACTGTGCTTGAATCTATGCCTCCGCTCAAGAAAAGCCCGACGGGCACATCTGAAACCAGCCTGTACTTAAGGGAATCAAGCATGGTTTCCTCAAGTATATCGCAGGCCTCTTCCTCGTCGATGTCATAAGGATGGGCGTTATAGGATTCCGTTATGTCCCAGTACCTGTGCTTTTCAAGCTGCCCGTCGTGCAGGCAGAAGTAATGGCCGGGCTCAAGCTTAAAGGTGTTCTCGAATATGGTGTAAGGGCTTCTTATGTAGTTGTATCTCAGGAAAAGCGCGAGACCGTCGGGGTTTATCCTCTTCTGAAATCCCGGATGCTCCATTACGGCCTTTAGTTCCGAACCGAAAAGAAAAAGCCCGTTTTCTCTGTAGTAGTAAAGCGGCTTTATTCCCACGCGGTCCCTCGCGAGGTAAAGCCTGCTCTCCCTCTCGTCCCAGATTGCAAGGGCGAACATGCCTATGAACTTATGTAGGCACTCTATACCCCATTCCTCGTAGGACCTGATCAGCACTTCGGTATCGGAATTGGTTCTGAAAACGTGGCCCTTTTGCCGAAGTTCTTCCCTGATTTCCTTGTAGTTGTATATCTCGCCGTTGTAGCTTACCTGTATCCCGCCGCCGTCATTTGCCATGGGCTGGTTTCCCCTCTCGGAGAGATCTATGATCGAGAGTCTCGTATGTCCGAGACCTACAGTCCTGTCCGGGTTAACGTAGGTGCCCGAGTGGTCGGGGCCCCTGTGACGTAGAGTGTTGGTCATGGCCGAGATCACGGCTGCACTGACGGTTGCTCCGGGACTGTAGATGCCTGTTATGCCGCACATTGTTTCAAGATTGTCTCGCTTTGCGCCGGGACACGCGCCCCGAAGATATCACTCATATCTCAGGGCCTCTATGGGATTTAGCTGCGCTGCCTTTCTCGCCGGGTATATGCCGAAGACAATTCCGACAAGGGCCGAGAACAGGAAAGCCACCAGTATCGCGAGTATGGATATCTGGGTCGGCCACCCGGTAAGGGCAGAAGCCAGCTTCGAGACAAGTATCCCGACCACCGTCCCTATAGCCCCGCCGACAAGGGAGAGCAGAACTGATTCTATGAGAAACTGTACCAGTATGTTTTTCTCCTTGGCTCCCACCGCGAGGCGAATTCCTATCTCTCTCGTTCTCTCCCCTAAGGAAACCAGCATTATGTTCATTGGGAATTATATTTTATTTCTAGACTTTTGCGCGGATTGTTTATCTCCGCAACGACCGTGGGAATACCAAGAATTTTCCCTGCAACTGCTCCGGGAAATTCCATAAGACGACAATATATAACATTTGGCTTTTTGCTTCTTGCCGCCCGAATAATAGCCAAAACTTGGAAAATGACGCCCCAAAAAGGCATTCTTGATGCCAACCTAAAGCATGAAACTATTTCTACTTCGGGAACTATCTTGTCTAGCATCTCTCCCTTTTTTTTCACCACCAGCAAGGAAACCTCTATATTTCTCCGGGAAAGATGGTTTGCCATATAGGCAATCTGTCTCTGCGCGCCACCCACCTCCATGCGTTCAACCACAAACATCACTTTCATTGATTATTTCCCCGTAATTCTGATGCTTTGCTCTTGTGCCCCAGCTTTTGAAGATTTCACTTGCATAAAGCACGAGTAAAAGACGAAGATAAAGAATGTTTCAGCAAGCAACTTGGAGCCTCCTTCAATTACAGGCAGGACTATAGCTAATTTTGAAACAAGTATTTCATCTGAAATTATTTTAGGAATCACATCATCTCTGTTAGTTATAAAATCAATCGAGATTCTGAGAAATAAAAACAAGAAACCCACTGCTAAGTAGGGTATGGATTTCGCAAATTTTATTAACTCATTCTTATATGAGTAAAGTACCGCGATTCCAAGCGTAGCGTAGATAAGAATTATCGCATCGTCTATTCTGTCTGTAAGACCTGTTTCCGGCATGTCGAGCACCTTATGGATCGCTTTGTCCACATTTTCATGTATTGATAACAATTCATCAAATGCTAAAAAAATAAATCCGCAAGCCACAATGAACCAGATTGAATGATCGTTATTGAAGCTAAAATTTCCACCGGGAGGTTTCCTCTCCGTGTAAATGTTCCAGCTGAGGTATGAAATTATCAAAAGCTTTATGAAGGAAATCCATGTGAATAAATTAAATTCTTTGAAATATTCTTTGGGATTATCAGAGAAAATCGAGATGGAAACAATAAGAATTAGGTCAAACAACAGCAATAACAAGAGAACGGTGAACTTGCCTTTGTTCATGCTTACTCGTATCTAAGAGCTTCTATGGGATTTAGCTGCGCTGCTTTTTTGGCGGGGTATATACCGAAGACTATACCGACAAGGGCCGAAAACAGAAAAGCTACCAGTATTGCCAGCACGGATATCTGGGTAGGCCAGCCGGTTATCGTCGAAGCCACCTTGGAGATCAGTATTCCGATCGCCGTTCCTATCGCGCCGCCTACAAGGGAAAGAAGTACGGATTCGATTAGAAACTGAACCAGTATGTTTTTCTCCTTGGCCCCCACGGCAAGCCTGATGCCTATTTCCCTTGTTCTTTCCCCTACCGAAACGAGCATTATGTTCATTATCCCGATCCCTCCCACAACAAGCGAGATCGACGCTATGCTTCCGAGAAGCACTGTAAGGATCCTCGAGACGTTTTTTATGGTTTTTATCTGCGTCTGCTGAGTTCTTACGGAAAAATCGTCTTCCATTTTATCCTTGATTCCATGCTGTCTGCGCAGAACTTTTTCCACTTCCCCCTGGGCGAGAATCAGATCGTAGGCGGGGTCTACGAAAATCGTGATTCTGTCAAGCGATCTGGTGCCGACAAGCCTCTTCTGAACGGAGGTATAGGGAAGCAGGACGATATCGTCCTGGTCTTTTCCGCTGGGAGTTGGGCCGATAGGGGACATAACCCCTATAACCCTGTAGGTGTATTTGCCGATTCTTAGGCTTTTTCCTATGGGGTTCTGGCTTCCGAACAGGTTTTCCTTCACGGTTTTCCCCAGTACGCAGACAAGGGCCGCTCCCCGTACGTCGATTTCATTAAAGAACGTCCCCCTCTCGGGAAACCAGTCGTTTATGAATATGAAGTCTTTTCCTGTTCCTATCACGGCGGTAAAAACGTTTCTGTTTCCCGAGACCACGTTGGCGGTCGTGTTGGATATTGCTGAGACGTACTTGACAGCTTCGAGGTTTCCTATTGCTTCTACATCTTTACCGGTAAGCGGTTTTACGTTTCCCGCGAGGAGGGTTTTTCCGCTTTTTGTAATTTTTCCGCTCTTTACTGCCAAGGAATTAGCTCCGAGGGAAGCGAGCTGTCCTTCTATCATTTTCTTTGCGCCACCGGTTATCGATACGAGCGAAATCACGGCCGCGACCCCTATGATTATTCCTAGGGTGGTGAGAAACGATCTTACCTTGTTGCTCTTTATCGCCCTGTATGAGATATCGATCGAGAGAAGCGGGTTCATGAGGCTAATTCTAACTGATTGGTGCAGGCGCGGTGTCGGGAACAGTTCGGATTTAAGGATGGGCGGCGTTCAAGGTAAAATAGCCTCAAGCGAGCTTCTGATCCCGAAGCATCCGCTTTTTACGCAAGCAATTCTCCCCAGGGTAGGTCGGGGTTATGAGTCAAGCTGAGGAAGAAGGAGGGTTAAACCCGCATGAAAAAATACGAAGGACTGAGGGTGCTTTACGTAGGAAGCCACCCGCTTTTTACAGAAGGGGCCAGCGCCGTTCACATGCTCAAGATGTGCCAGGCGATGACCAACCTTGGAATCGAGGTTGAGTGCGTTCTGCCGGGGCGCGTTAACAAGAAAAGACTTTTTTCGTATTACGGTATCAAGAATCCTTTTCGTGTAACCTCGATTGTGCTTTCGGGTGGGCTTGCCAGACGGCCGCTACATGGTTTTTTAAGCTCCTTTTATGCTTGCGGAGAAAAAGAAAATTTTGATCTCGTGCTCACTAGGGACCTTATCTTCGCTTGGTTCGCAACCAAAATTTTCGGGGTGCCAACGGTCTACGACGCTCACCACCCTCCGGTTAACTGGTCAGCCGAAAGAATAATAGGTTCTTTTTCCCGCTCGAAGAACCTGCTCGGGATGTCCTTTAATTCGCGGGGTCTACACGACATATACTTCTGCCTCGGGATGACTGGGCAAAATCCCATGGTGGCCCCGAACGGCTTCGAACGGGAGGCGTTCGAAGGAGAACATGACATTTCCTCGCTTCGGGAGCGCCTCGGTCTTCCGCTCGAGAGAAAAATAGTGTGCTACTGTGGAAACACTTACAGGGGAAGGGGGCTTGAGATTCTGGTGCGCGCCGCGGCGCAGATGCCCGAGGTTGAGTTTCTCATTGTCGGAGGCAGGGAACGGGATAATGCGCTTTGGCGCGAGATGGCGAGGCAGGAAGGATCGACCAATCTCAGAATAGAGGGGTTTGTGCGACAACGGGAAGTACCTTCTTACCTCCTTGCTTCAGATGTTTTGGTCATGCCCTATTCGTCCAAGGTAACTATAAGGGACGGGACGGAAGCCGGTAAGTTTACTTCTCCGCTTAAGCTTTTCGAGTATATGGCCGCTGGAAAACCCATTGTTGCAACCGGGGTTCCGTCGGTTCTTGAGATACTGCGTCCGGGGGAGAACTCGGTTGTTACTCCTCCTGATAACGAGGGGGAGTTTATTCGGGCACTTGGCCTCGTGCTTGCTGATTCAGAGCTTTGCGTGCGGATTTCAGAAGGGGCCCGCTCGGACGCGACGGAATATACGTGGGAGAAGAGAGTGGAGAGGATAATTGAGATGGCTGGAGTTTTGTAAGTTTTCACTCTGGTCTTAAAGTCTTACAAGGAGATGGTCTCCGCAATCTCCTTAAATTGACGTATGAGTTGTCAGTCAGCCTTATGTATTCGTGCGGTCGGTAGAGTATCCCCACCTAAAAATCTCCTTGCAGAAAAAAGGGGGTTCAGGTTATAGTTACAGCCTATCTTAAGACTGACTAGTCCAATTCAAGGTAATATTTCCAGAGTGCTTATCTAGGTATAAGAACTCTGGTTCTTCAAGGAAGATTTTTTCATGAGTCTTATCATCGCATTTTTAATTCTTGGGGTGCCCATTCTCCTTCTTGTGCTTCTCATCAAGGCAAGAGGTCGCGCGGCCCGAGCCGAGGATGAGAGCAAAAAACTTCGGGTCAGATTTGCCTCAGTTCTCAGCATTGAAGATGAAGCTAACAAGGCATCCCTTGAACGTAACTCTATACTCCAGGACTTGGAGAATCTGCGGAAAGACTATGCCGAGAAGCGCAACGTCTATGACCGCCTCAGGAGTGAAGTTGCCATATTCGACGAAAAGCTTGCCTTTGCTGAGATGGGAGTCTATGAACCCCATTTTGATTTTGGGGACAGCGAATCGTTCAAAGAAGCAATCAGCGAGATTCGCACAAAACAGAAGGAAATGGTAAAGGCCAAGACTGCTGTGACTTGTGAAGCTGAATGGGTTTTGGAGGGAAGCAAGTCCAAGGGCCGAACCATGACCAATCGCCAAATCCGTCTGACTCTGAGGGCTTTTAACAATGAGTGTGATGCCGCAATCGCAAACACACGATGGAATAATGTAAATGCAATGGAAAAGCGGATATTAAATGCTGCCACCCAGATCGACAAACTCAATGTTTCAAGCAAAGTGATTATTGAAGAAGACTATCTGTCTCTAAAACTTGATGAGCTTTTCCTAAACCACGAGTACCGCGAAACACTGAAGCGTGAGCGGGATGAGCGAGCCGAGGCCGCACGTCTTGCACGCGATGAAAAAAGGCTGATCCAAGAAGCCGAGGCCGCGGAAAAGGAAGAAGTAAAGTATCGCCAGATGCTTGCTCAAGCCCAAAACGAGGTTGCGGGGAAAACAGGGCAAGATGTTGAGCAGTTGCAGGAACGCATCGCAGAACTTGAAAGAAAGCTCGAAGAGGTACACGCACTTGGTGAGCGAGCACGCTCAATGGCGCAGAGAACACGTTCGGGCTATGTTTACATCGTCTCAAATATCGGTTCTTTTGGAGAAGATATCGTGAAGATTGGACTGACCCGTAGGCTAGACCCGGATGACCGAGTGCGCGAACTAGGCGACGCAAGCGTGCCGTTCATTTTTGACACCCACGCCATGATTTATAGCGAAGATGCACCCGCTTTGGAGAGTGCTTTGCACGCTGAGTTTCACAACAGGAGAGTGAATGCAGCAAATCTGCGGAAGGAGTTCTTCAGAGTTGGGTTAGATGAGGTTGAGAGTGCGGTTAAACGCTTGGCACCCAAAGCATCATTTTTCAAAGATCGCGAGGCGCAGGACTACCATGAGACAATCGCACGCCGCCGGGTGGAAGCCGAGAAAGTCTCAACTGAATTGGATAGTGGACTGCCTTTATCTATCTAATGTTCGTGGTTTCAAGCAACACGATAAAAGAAAGAATTTGTTAAAAAACAGACCCACCTTTGTTCCCCCGAACACTTTTTCTCTCTCATTCGTATAAACTTATAAACTAATTCTAAATTCATAAACCATATGGAGGTGCGTAATGAGAAAAGTATTGATGTTTTCCGTATTGGCGGTTCTGTTCTTCGGTGGAGCGACATTTGCCTCGGCCCATTGCGGAGATTGTGGTAAGAAAGCGGATTGCCCCAGAAAGTCCGCTAAAATGGACAAAATGTTCGAGAAAAAAGACACAAACTCTGACGGCGTTATTTCAAAGGCCGAGTTTATGGCCCACGTGGAGAAAAAATTCGCCAAGATGGACGCTGACGGCAACGGCAATCTTACGAAGGAAGAAGTAAAGAACTACTGGGCCGCCAAGAAAGCAAAGCACAGAGAGAAGAAAAAAGATTCCGGGCAGTGCGCCGGCAAATAGCACGGAAACAGCAATAAGATCGGTGGCGCTTTGCGGCCACGGTTAAACGGAAACAGACCGCATGGCAAAAGAGTCACCGAACGATGAAAGCTTGCTTGAACTCGTAGGGGAAGGCGACCGTGCGGCGTTAGCCGTGCTTGTAAGGAGGCATAGCGACAGGTATTACCGGCTTGCCTATCGCTACACTGCCAGGCGCGAAGAAGCAGAAGACATAGTGCAGGCGGCATTTATAAAGCTTTGGGAGACCCCGGATATATGGGATCCTCGAAGAGGAGCAAGGTTCACCACCTGGTTTTACCGGGTGGTGGTAAACCTCTGTCTTGACAGCAGGAAAAAACGCGGCGAGGCAGCGGTTCCCGAATCGTTTGAAGTGAGGGACGAGGGTACTGACTCAGAAAGCAAGGTTGCCGAGAATGAGGCGAGAGCCCTGCTTGCAAGGGAGATCAAGAGGTTGCCTCCGAGGCAGAAAACCGCTTTGATTCTCTGCTTCTATGAGGAACTGAGACATGAGGACGCCGCCGGGATAATGAAGGTAAGCGTTTCGGCGCTTCGCTCTTTGCTAATGAGGGCCAAGGCGACACTCAGACGGGAGATGGACCGCTATCTTTGAGAAGGGATATGGATAAGGACAGGAGACTTGAGGAGTTGTTGCGATCGTATGATGTTCCCCCGCCCCCCGGCGACCTGGCCGGGAGAATCATAAGCGCGGCGTCGCTTGTTCCGCAGAGACAAGCCGTCTTGAGGTGGGTTTTCAAGGTGTTCTGGTCACCCGCTCCCGCTTTCTGCCTTGTCTTGTTTCTTGCGGTCGGGTTTCTTGCGGGCGTGATGAACTACGGTGGAGCGGATTCCCATGTGGCCCCCGAGAGCGTTATCGAGCAGCTGCTTGGCGAAGAGGAAGGATTGATATGAGAGACCCGGTCAGATTATTGATACTTTTGCTGGTTGTCCTCGGGGTTATTCTCATCGGTTTTGTAGCGGGGAGAGGGTGTGACCGTCATCAAGCGAAGCGGGGAGAGCGTATAATCACCCTGCTTGACGAATGTTCCATTCCGGAATCAAGGCGCACCAAGCTTAAGGAAAAACTGCGCGCTGCGCTTCCCGATGCGGAGGGGAAAAAAGTAAGACGGCGGCTGAACGGGGAGGTAATCGCCATTCTCGAGGCGGAGCAGTTCGATGCGGAAGCTTACCGAGAGAGCCTGGATAAGATGTTCCTGGAGCGCCAGAGGCAAAAGCAGCGGGTTCTCGAAGTCATGGTCGAGATAGCATCCGAGCTTAACTGGGAGGAACGAAAAGCCCTTGCGGAGATATTTCGCCGGTCACCCAGGTTCAAATATCTCCCGCGGACAAACTGAGTCAGGCACAAAAGACCTTCCCGTCTATCGGTATTATGTGGGCGATTTTAAAAGACATCCCCAAGTCAAAAGATAGATTTCGCGTAAAGAAGCGATCGTTTGACGTGAGAGCAGCGGTGAAGTGAATGAACTTGCGGGGAGTTATCTTTACAAGAGGTCGTAAAAGAAGAAACCGTCTCTTTCCACTACCGTACCGCCCGCAAACTCAATCGGCTGGGAGAATATCGGCCCGTCGAAAACAAACGTGTGGAATTCCCCGTTCTCTCCGCAGGGGTCGACCCCGCTTGGAAGGTCATCAAGAAACGTCGTGTCGAAGCGGCGTCCGGCGAAAGACTCATCAAGCATTTTGGAGTAAATGCATACAGTTACCGCACGAAACCCCTCGTCTATAAAGGTCCGGGCTAAAGACCGAGTCGGCTTCTTCCATAGGGGGAAGAGGCAGGTTAATCCCGAGGCCGCGAGCTGCCGTTCTCTGTAATCCCTAAGGTCTTCTAGGAATATATCGCCGAAGGCAATCCGGCGAATGCCCTTGTTGCGGATATTGGAGAACGCCTTTCCCATTTCCCGTTCGTAGACAGCATTTGACGATCCCGGCGGCACCACGACTTCCACAAGCGGCAGACCCAAGGACTCCGCCTGTCTGCGAAGCAGCGTACGACGCACTCCGTGCATGCTCACCCGATCATAGACATCAGTCACCGTTGTCACAAGTTCCGCCACGTGGTATTCCCCGCGCCTTCGGATTTCCTGAAGCGCCATGGCACTGTCCTTGCCGCCGCTGAAGCAAAGGGCAATCGGTTCGCTCAATGGAATAATACTCCTTTCAGGGTGTCATAGGGGAGCGTCTGCGTAGAGGAATCAGACCGCCTTTCGCTCCTTCTCGATCCGGTCGTAGGCATCGTTAATGACTGCGAGCTTCTCGTTTGCCGCATCAACAAATTCCTGGGGAACGCCTTGGGCTATCAGACTGTCGGGATGGTGCGCGCGGACAAGTTCGCGGTACTTGCTTTTAAGTTTGTCGTCCGAGATGTCCCTTGTAACTCCCAGGACTTCGTACGGATCCGGCTTGTCAACGCCATGTGCGGCGCGGATTCGCCTGAATGCCGCTTCGCTCAGTCCGAATATCTCGGCCACGCTTTTGAGATACTCGTTTTCCTTGGGGTGGTAGACGTTATCTGCCTTGGCGATGAAAAACAGGCAGTTTAAAAGCTCCTCAAGAACTGCGGGGTTACCCCTGAACATCTCGGCAAGCTGCTGTGCGTAGGGTTCAAAGCCTTCCGAGTCTTTCTTAGCGATATTGAAAACCCGGGCAACCTCAGCTTCTTTTACCTCGTTTCTCAGGATCGGATGAAACACCTTTTGGAAAGCCTGGATCTCCTCTTCTCTCACTACCCCGTCAGCTTTAGCCATCTTGGCCGCCAGCACTATAACTCCGGCCGTGAAGGCAACCTGTTTTCTCGAGCGCGTGTCGGTTGGCCGCTCCCCGGTATCCACGAACGCGTGACCTGCCATGGCGCCGAGCAACGCACCGATAGGGCCGCCGAGAGCAAAACCCGCGGCACCGCCGATTATTTTTCCCCATACGCTCATATGATTTCCTCCTCTAAAAAATGTACCAGAAAAACTCCACTTCGAAATTTCCTCCAGAACTCTTGGACGCGAAAAAATACACTAGGGAATTGCCTGCACTCTTGCCCTAACCCTGCCTTCTGACGTGAGGACTAAACGCAGGTGTTCGGGCCCTACGTCAAGGCGGGTCAGGCGCACCCGGTTCACTTTTCCTGTAACCGAAATGTTCTCCGATGAAAGTGCCAAAATCGCGTCCTCCGCGCCATCTCGCAGTTCCTCAAGCTTAGGCTCGAGGTCAAATGGAAGACGCTTTGAGACGGCTTCGAGAAGCAGGGGCTCCGCTGCCTTTCCAGCCATTAAGAGAAGCATGTTTTGCGAATCGATATCGAGTGCTACGTTTTCCAGCGTTATGGTCTGCGTCTCGGCGTCTAGTTCCGGTTCGGCAACCACGTACAGGGTTCCCTTCGCTTCCGTGCCTGAGAGGATTTTGGCTTCCACAGCCACCTCGGTTTCAAGCAGAAGCTTTTCTCCATACGGGTGGACCCTTATTGCCTTTATGGCTATGGAGATGTTCTTGCCCAGAGACTTGCCGACTACCTCTTCGGCGAGTTTTCGCTCAAGCGTTTCGTAGTCGATTATGGTGGGCATAATGATTTCGAAGCTTCCCGGCTTTGGCTCTTCTAGGAGCAAGGTTCTCGGGAAGGGGCATTCTGGCTGCGTCTGCTCTGTCAGGATGCGCGTTTCTACTTCAATTCCAATCGTGGCACGGATGTCTTTGCGGGCGATGCGGACCTGTGCCGCGCGCGCAACTACGGGCCTTGTTTCAAGCCAGAGATCCGAGTCTTCTCCAAGCGGTGTTGAACCGCAAAGCCTCTTCCAGCCTTTTCTTGCCGCCTGCTCAAAAAAATCGCTTCTGGCCACGCTTTGATTAAATTGCGTGCGAAGCGCATCGGCTGTGATTCGAACTCCGGGAAGTATATCTCCTCTCACGTCAAGGTTTCCAATGCGTTTTATCGGTATGTCGGCCCTTTGTATATCTATTTTTACCTCGGAGAGGTTCGGGGATACGCGCCAGTTGGTTTCGAGGGTCGGACTCGCGGTGAGGGAGACGCTTGCAAGTACGTTGCCGCTTTTGCTGAAGTCGACTTTTCTTGCCAGCTGAATGGCCCCCGTCGCGCGGGTCTCTCCGCTAAGCTCGGTCGCTATGTCTAGGGCTCCGCTTCGGCCCGATACCTGAAGACGGGAACGGCTTAGATTCCAGCTGAGTTCGCTTCGGGCGAAGGGTCTTCCGAGACTGTTTTTCCTTGAACCCGATTCCTGCTTCGGCGTCTTGCGCTCAAGTGCTTCCCCTATGGCAGCTATGGGAACGGAGACCGGGATAGTTGCTCTTGAAAGATGCTTCGCAAGCGGCTCAAGCGCCGGGGTCTTGTGAGTGGGCCTTTCGGCGTCATGCCTCGACACGTTCTCCGAGAGGAAAACCCCCGCTGCGAGAATCACCCCGAGCACGAAAATGACCAGTATTATCCTTCCCATATTGAGGATATATGGTAAGGGAATTTTCGCGAATTTAAAGATTTTGGTCTCCTTGGGAGATTTCATCTGCTGTGGGACGGTCGGACCCTGATTTCAACAAGCTCAAATTTCTCCTTGACAATTTTTTAAGGACTTGTTAATCTGACTGACGAGTCAGTCAGTGGGTGAGGAGTATGGTTCAGACTAACAGCGTTCCCGAGAGAAGTACGCAGAGCACACAGACGTCCCGCAAGTTCAGGCGTCGCGATGAGATATTGAGAGCTGCGACCGACCTTTTCTCCGAGAAGGGCTACCACGAAGTCACCATGGAAGAGATAGCCGAGGAGATGGGCGTATCGAAAGGAACCCTCTACAACTACTTCTCTTCCAAGGAGAATCTCTACCTCGAAATCCTTAAGGAAAGCTTCGATGCCATAGAAGCACTCCTGCATGAAGAAGTAGAGAATTCGGACCCAGCCCCCCTGAAGCTCCGCAAGCTGCTTACGACCATATTCACTTTCTACAGACAGAACTTGAAGGTTCTTCGCATACTGAGCCGCGACGAGACGCATCTTCTTAAGGAACACTTTGAGCTTACCGAGAAGTGGAGAACGCGGCGGGTGAGGCTCTACGAAAAAATAATAGAAAAAGGCATAGACGAAGGAAGCTTCGTGAGGCAGAATCCGAGGCTTCGCGCCCTCATGCTCTACGGGGCCGTGGGTGCGGTAATGGTTCACCACGATTTCTCGATGGATGCGGGAGAGGTGGCCGACGCGGTTTTCTCGCAGCTGGCTTCCGGACTGCTGATAAACAAGGACTCTTAGCTTTTTGAAAAAAACTTAAGGAGGAGAGGAGTTATGTCATCATATGGATACAGTTCGCGCACCTCGCACTTTGTTCCGCCCAAGCAGTGGGCGAGCATGAGGGTTGCGAGGGAACTTGAGAGGAAAACGGGGAAAAAGATTATTCACTTCGAAAAGGGTGATTATCAGGGACCCGATTTCGATACGCCGGAGCATGTTCTTGACGCTACGGAGCAGGCGCTTAGAGACGGTTACGTAAGGTACGACCCAGGGCCGGGACTTCCCGAGCTTCGGGAGGCCATAGCGGAGAAGATGGGTGAGCGGGGAAGACCCACGGAACCCGACGAGGTCATAGTGACGGCGGGAGCGAAGCACTCCCTTACGATGAACCTTCTTACCTTTCTTGAGGACGGGGACGAGGTGATATTCCCGAACCCGGGATATCCTCCCGATGAGGTATGGGCCAAGTACGCAAACGCGGTGATAAAGCACACCCCGCTTACAAAGCCCGACTGGCAGTTCGACGTTGAGAAGCTGGAAGAACTCATCACCCCGAAAACCAAGCTCGTGATCATAAACACTCCCCAGAGGCCGAACGGCCACCTGGTGGAGAACCCCCAGGAGATAGCCGATATGCTTGAGCGCCATCCCCAGGTGATGATCATATCTGACGAGATATTCTCTCAGGTAACCTTCGGGAAGCCGCATCTCTCGATCTCATCGATAGAGAGCATACGCGACAGGGTGATCTGCATAGACACGTTTTCAAAGACATGGGCCATGACAGGGTGGAGAATAGGATGGACAGTGGCTCCTAGGCCCGTTATCGAGAAGCTCTCGATATTCCTTCAGGACTCGATCACAAACGTGGCTGCGTTTATACAGAAAGCTGCGCACGCGGCTCTAACCGGACCGCAGGACTGGGTGGAGAACAAGCTGGTTCTGCTCGAGCAGAAAAGGGACCGCATGGTCGCCGGGCTAAACAGCGTCGACGGCATAACATGCGATACTCCCGACGGTGCGTTCTACGCCTTTGCCGACATTTCGGGAACGGGACTTACCTCCCAGGAGTTCACCGACAGGCTGGTTGAGCGCGCGGCGGTCGCCGTAGTGGCCGGCACAGCTTTCGGTAGCCAGGGGGAAGGTTACGTGAGGGTCACCTACGCGTGTTCTGACGATGATATAGACGAGGGAATGAAAAGGATGAGGGAAGCTGATCTTTCCTGATTCCATTAGCATAGAAAGTTAGGCTTTTTACTTGACTCAGGGCCCGCAGGCTTGCGTGCCCTGAGAATTAACGGAAATTGAGGTCGATATTTAAAAGGAAAAGTCTTTTTCCGGCCGGAGTTCTGCTTTTTCTGCTCCTCCTCGTTGCGTGCGCCAAGGCCCCGATTACCAACAGAACGCAGTTTATACTACTTCCCCAAGCCTTCGAAATGCAGCTTGGCGCAAGTGCGTACGTGAACCTGCTTGAGACCGAGAAGATCTCGCGTGATGCGCATTACAACGGGGTCGTGAGGAGGGTCGGACAACGTATAGCCGCGGTTTCCCACACTCCCAACCTCAGGTGGCGGTACACCGTTTTCGATAACGACAAGTTAGTGAACGCCTTTGCGCTTCCCGGGGGGAAAATCGGGGTTTACACCGGGATGATGCCCGTTGCCAAAACCGAGGCGGGGCTCGCTACCGTGATGGCCCACGAGGTTGCCCACGCAACGGCGCGCCACGGAGGGGAGAGGCTTACTCTCGGAATTCTGCTCCAGATGGGCTCTGCGGCGCTCGCATCGGCGATGAAGAAAAAGGATAAAAAAACCACAGCCAGGGTTCTTGCCGCCTACGGGGTGGGGACAACGCTCGCGGTCGCCCTGCCGTTTTCAAGAAAGCAGGAATCAGAGGCCGACAGGATAGGCCTCATATATATGGCAAAGGCGGGCTATGATCCCCGCGAGGCCATCCCCTTCTGGGAGAGGATGGGGGCTGCGGGACGAGGTGCTCCGCCCGAGTTTCTTTCCACCCACCCTGGTTACAGGACCAGGATAAAAAACATCCGCAAGTGGATGCCCGAGGCGCTCGAATACTACGAGGCAAGCCAGAAGGCTCCCAACAGGCGCATCGTAATCGCCGAGGGGACCGGACGCTAGCACAGGAGAGCGGCTTTTTCTCCGAAGTTTTACCAGCTTTTTCCATATTCTTTTTTGTTTATCTTTTTTTAATTGCTTCTTAACACCAGCTTAACTTTTCCGGGTTTTAATTAATCCAACTTGCTTGGTTTGTTTTCCACCTTCTTAAGGAGGATTCTCGTAATGAGGAATTTGAGTGTTACATCGTGTTTTACGCTTTTTGCGATCGTTTGCGTACTTGCCTTCGGCACTGTCGCAGGGGCCCAGACGGTCAAAGTCGACCCGGCCATACCTTCCTATACGAAGGCGACAGGTGTTTCGGGAAACATAGACAGCGTGGGTTCCGACACAATGAACAATCTTATGACGTTCTGGTGCGAGGGATTTGCGAAGTTCTATCCCAACGTTAGATGCCAGATAGAGGGCAAGGGTTCAAGTACTGCCCCTCCGGCTCTCATAGCGAGGACTTCCCAGTTCGGACCTATGTCGAGAACGATGAAATCAAAAGAGATCGACGCTTTTGAAAAGGAAACCGGCTACAAACCGACTGCGGTTCCGACGTCAATCGACGCTCTCGTGGTTTACGTCAACAAGGATAACCCGATCGGGTGTCTTTCGATAAAACAGGTAGACGCCATTTTCTCAAAGAACAGAAAGTGCGGCGGCGGTTCCGATATCTCCATCTGGGGGGCGGCAGGGCTCGGAGGGGATTGGGCCGGCAAGCCGATAAGCGTCTATGGGCGAAATTCGGCTTCGGGGACCTACGGTTACTTTAAAAAGAAGGCACTTTGCAAGGGCGACTACAAGGACACTGTCAAGGAGCAGCCGGGATCCTCCGCTGTCGTGCAGGGAATTACCGAGGATCTTCAGGGAATCGGCTACACCGGCATCGGATACAAAACTTCCGGAGTGAAGGCAATCGAGCTTGCCAAGACCCCCGAGAAAGGCTGTTTCGGACCCAGCTTCGAGAATGTCGTCGGCAAGAAGTATCCGCTCGGAAGGTATCTTTATCTTTACGTGAATAAAAAGCCGAACGAAGCGCTTGATCCACTCCGCCTTGAGTTCTTGAAATACATTCTTAGCCAGGAGGGACAGGAAATAGTAATAAAAGACGGCTATCTTCCCTTGACCGCCGGGAAAGTCTCCGAGTTAAGAGACCTTATAAGTGTGAACTAGGTATGCTATTTACGGCTTCTTACGCGGATGGATCCGCCTGCGTTTTGCCGTTTACCCCGGGGAGGTCGGACTTTAAGCCGTCTTTTTCGCACCTGATGTCCCGGGTGCAAGGTAATTTCATTGTCAAGCGATAGAACTGACGAGCTTGGAATCGAAGAAGGTTCCAAGCAAAAGCAGATACGGAGAAGAAAACTCTACGACAGGCTGGCAAGGCACGTGGTGTTTGTCGGCGGCGCGGGAATCATTTTCTGTATCATAGCGATACTTTTTTTCATAGGGATCGAGACCGTACCTCTGTGGAAAAGTCCCGGGAAAAAGCTTGAGAGCGTCTCGGAGATGAAAGATCGTTTTCTTTCCGGGACGGCTGCTGGGCAAGTGCGTATTTTCGACATAGGGGTGGATGAGTATAGGGAGCAGTTTTTCACGGTGGACTCCCTGGGGTCGGTACGCTTCTTCACTCTGGAAGAAGAACCCAAGCCTCTTAAGACCCACACCATTTCTCACAAGACAGCCGGCTATACCTCTTTTTATAATGCCATAAGCAATACTTCCTACGCGCTTGCTGACCGGGAAGGTTACGTAAAGCCTTTCGATGTGAGCTTCAGGGTCGAGTTCCGTGAAGGGACAGAAAGAACCGTAGTATCAAAAGTGACGGAGGGAGAAGCCCTTCGCGTAACGCAAGAACCGATAGAAATCTTCGCCTATCAGAGCTCGCCTGAGACGGGATCCTCAGTGGTCGCGGCCTACACGGCTTCTGGGCGCCTCATAAGCTATGTCGAGACCGAAAGTGAAGGGGGTTTTTTGGACGAAAGCGAAACCGAGGTTTTCACAACCGATCTTACCGGGCAGCTTGAAGGAGCCAGGGTTACCGGGGTGAAGGTCGATTACTCAACGGAGAACCTCTATGTCTCCACGGCAAACGGAAAGCTTTATCACTGGTCCCTTTATTCTCCATCTTCTCCTGAGTTAAAGTCGGTGCAGGATGCCACCGGGGACCCCGGTGTGGCAGTTACCGAGATAGGGTTCCTTCTCGGACAGCGCTCGCTTATAGTCGGTGATGCCGCGGGGAACGTAAGCGTGTGGTTTGAGACCACAGGCGGCGGAGAAGAAAGCAAGCTCACTAAAGTGCACGTCTTTCCCCCGCTTCCAGAGCCGGTTGATAAGTTCTTCGCATCCCAAAGAGGAAGGGGATTTCTTGCTTCCGACACCTCGGGGAACATATTCCTTTACCAAGCCACTTCCGCCACAAAGCAGCTCGATTTTCCGGGCCGGGGAAAGCCTTACGCGGGGCTTAGCTTTTCTCCCAAGGCGGACGGGGTGGTGGCCGTGGATTCCGACATGGTGCTTTCAAGCTACTATCTTGATAATCCACACCCCGAGACGAATTTCCGCTCCCTTTTCGGAAAAATATGGTACGAGGGTTACGACAGGCCCCGGTATGTGTGGCAGTCAACGGGAGGGACGGACGAGTTCGAACCCAAGTTCAGCCTGACGCCGCTTGCCTACGGAACCCTGAAGGGCGCCATATACACGATGCTACTTTCGATCCCGCTTGCGGTTCTGGCGGCAATATGCGTTTCGCAGTTTCTCCATCCCTCCATAAGGAACGTGGTAAAGCCCGTGATAGAGGTAATGGCGGCGCTTCCAAGCGTTGTGCTCGGATTTCTGGCGGGCCTCTGGCTTGCGCCGCTGCTTGAGAAGGTCTTTGTCGCGATTCTGGTGATGCCGTTTATTGTGATCGCGCTTACCCTCCTTGTGCTTTTCCTGTGGCACCGTTTTCCGTTCTCGCTTTCGGGGAGATTCCGGGTGGGAGCCGAGCTTTTCACGCTCGTGGGAGTGATAGGGATTGCCGCTGCGCTTTCCCTGTGGCTTAACAGTCCGCTTGAGAGCTTCGTTTTCGCCGGGGACTTTAGGGACTGGTTTTTCAGAATGTTCGATCTTCGCTACGATCAGAGAAACATGCTGGTCGTGGGATTCGCGATGGGCTTTACAGTGATTCCCATCATATTCACAATCTCTGAAGATGCGCTCTCGAGTGTTCCAAGGACTCTTTCTGCGGGATCTCTGGCCCTCGGGGCCAACAGGTGGCAGACGGCTACAAGAATAGTTCTGCCCTCGGCGAGCGCCGGCATATTCTCGGCCATCATGATAGGTTTCGGAAGGGCCGTGGGAGAGACGATGATCGTGCTCATGGCCACGGGCAACACCCCGGTCATGGACTGGAGCTTCTTTAACGGCTTCCGGGCTCTTTCGGCCAACATCGCGGTCGAGCTTCCCGAAGCCCCGCACGGGGGAACCCTCTACAGGGTCCTTTTCCTGACGGCGATCCTGCTGTTTGCGGTCACCTTTCTGCTTAACACTCTGGCGGAGATTCTAAGCCAGAGACTGAGGAGGAAATACGCTCAATCCGATGCCTAAACTCTGGAAAGCAGGCGACGCCTACATTTGGATATCGGGCCTTGCCCTCATGATCACGCTCGTGATGATAGGAGGACTTCTGTTTCTCATAGCCGCAAAGGGCCTGGGCTCTATGTGGCCGGCGGACATCGGGCGCTACACGCTTAGAGACGGCTCTGTCTACCTAGGGCAGTTTCAAGCCAAGGAGTCCGTGCGGGATAGCGACGGAGTAAGAAGTTCTGAGTCCCGGATTAAGCTCAAGATAGGAAACAGGGACCTCTACGGTCTTGACTTCAAATGGATAAACGAGGCGGACATAGCGTCGCGCGACTATCCTCGCGGCGCCGTGATTTTGGAACGGCACGAGTGGGGTAATTACCACGGCTACCTAAAGGAGATAAGGAAGAACGGGGTGGTGATCCCGGGCGGGGACCCTGAGGCTTTCTCCGTGCTTCGGGATCTCATACGCGACTCAAACGAGATACACGCCAAGATACTTAAGATAGAAAAGGGTGAGATAGGAGACATAAACTACGGGATTGAAAAACGGCGTCTTAAGCTCCGTGGCCTTGCGATGCGCGGCGAAGGCGATCCTGTTAAGGAGGCCGAGCATCGCCTGAAAATAAAAGAATATGAAGAGCGCTACAAGGAAAGCGAGGCGAAACTCGAAGCGCTCTACTCGGAGCTTAACAGAAACGAGGCGGTGATGATCTCCGCCGGGGGAGACGAGAAGGTGATCCCGCTTGGGAAGATCGTGCTTGCCTTTCGTCCAAACGACATGGGATTTGCGGAAAAAGCCGGTTTTTACGTCAAGAGATTCTGGGGATTTGTCTCCGATGATCCGAGAGAGGCGAACACCGAGGGCGGAATCTTTCCCGCGATATTCGGTACGGTGCTCATGGTGTTTATCATGAGCATAGTGGTCATGCCTTTCGGAGTCATAGCGGCGCTTTATCTCCGGGAGTATGCCAGACAGGGAGTGATGGTGAGAATTGTTCGGATATGCGTTAACAACCTGGCCGGGGTCCCCTCGATAGTGTTCGGAGTTTTCGGAGTGGGATTCTTTCTCTACGGCGTAGGGGGCATAATTGACTCCGTGTTTTTCAAGGAGGCCCTCCCAAGCCCGACTTTCGGCACGGGAGGAATACTGTGGGCATCGCTTACCCTCGCTCTTCTCACTGTTCCGGTGGTAATAGTCGCGACCGAAGAGGGACTCGCTGCAGTTCCGAGAAACATAAGGGAGGGATCGCTTGCGCTCGGGGCAACGAAGTTCGAGACCACCTGGAAGGTGGTTATCCCGAGCGCGCTTCCGGCCATACTTACGGGCCTTATCCTCGCGGTTGCCCGGGCCACCGGAGAGGTGGCGCCGCTCATGATAACGGGGGTTGTGAAGCTTGCGCCTGATCTTCCCATAGACGGGAACTTCCCCTTCCTTCACCTCGAGAGAAAGTTCATGCATCTTGGGTTCCACATATACGATCTCGGCTTTCAGTCTCCAAACGCCGAGGCGGCAAAACCCATGGTGTTCATGACCGCGTTTTTGCTCATATTGATAGTTGTTGTGCTTAACATAACGGCGATAATAATAAGAAACAGGCTAAGGAAGAAATACGCGACTTCCGCGGTGTAGTTTAATAGGGTATAAGTAGTGGAGGAAGATTAATGCTGTCTGGAAAACCGATGGAAAAACAGGAGTTCAGAACCCCGGATACAAACGGCGTTTCCCCGGCTCCCAAGGCCAAGAAACCGAAGAAGGCAAAGCCCGTTCCCGATCCCTTGGTCGAAGTCGAAAGTTTGAGCCTTTTTTACGGCGCGAAGCAGGCTCTTCGGGACATCAACATGAATATCCCGAGAAAACAGGTCACGGCGTTTATAGGTCCTTCGGGCTGCGGTAAATCCACCTTGCTTCGCTGTTTTAACCGCTTAAACGATCTCATTGATGACTGCAGGACCGAAGGGGACATATCGATTAGCGGCAAAAGCATATTCGATTCCGATGTCGACATTACCGATCTTAGAAAAAGAGTCGGTATGGTATTTCAGAAATCAAACCCGTTTCCCAAATCGATCTACGAGAACGTCGCCTACGGGGCCAGGATAGCGGGGATCAAGAAGAAATCTGTTCTTGACGATATCGTGGAGAAGAACCTCAAGCGCGCCGCCCTCTGGGAAGAGGTAAACGACAGGCTTAATGACAGCGCCGTGAGTCTTTCGGGAGGTCAGCAGCAAAGACTCTGCATCGCGAGGGCAATAGCGGTTGAACCGGATGTGCTTTTGATGGATGAGCCCTGCTCCGCGCTTGATCCTATAGCTACGGCCAAGATAGAGGATCTTGTCACGGAACTTAAAAGCAAGTTCACCATAGTGATCGTGACCCACAATATGCAGCAGGCCGCCCGGGTCTCGGATTACACGGCCTTTATGTACATAGGAGACATAGTGGAGTTTGACACCACGGAGAAGATATTCCTTAACCCTGCTAAAAAACATACTGAAGACTACGTCTCGGGCAAGTTTGGCTAGGCATCTCCGAAGGAGCAATTACAGATGATAAAGTACCAAGGGGAACTCGTGCTTCTTAACAAGAAACTGCTTGAAATGGCATCCCTTGTCGAAACCATGATTGCCAAGAGCATAAAGGCCCTTCGCGAAGGCAACATGATTCTTGCTCAGGAGGTTATCAGCACGGACGACCAAGTAAACTCGATGGAGATCGAGATAGACAACCTCTGCATCAAGATACTGGCTCTTTACCAGCCGGAGGCTACGGATCTGCGGACTGTTACCATGATAATGAAGGTCAACAACGATCTTGAGAGGATAGGGGACCATGCCTCGAGTATCTCAAGACTGGCTCTTTTCATGGCCGACTACCCGCCTATAAAGCCGCTTATTGACATTCCCAAGATGGCCGACAAGGCGATGGAGATGCTCCGCGAGGCTTTGGACGCGTTTATAAGAAGTGATGAACGACTCGCTGTTGAGGTCTGTCGCAAAGACGACGAAGTCGATAACTACGAACCCCAGATAGTAAGGGAGCTTATAACCTTTGTGATATCGGACCCCTCAACGCTTAACCGGGCGCTTCGCTACATTTACGTTGCGAGGCATCTCGAAAGGGTGGCGGATCTTGCGACCAACATAGCCGAGAACGCCTACTACATAGCCACCGGAGAGATGCTTAAGCATCAGCACACTTCGGAGATGAACTGACCGTCACGCTTACTTCCCAGGTCGCGGGAGCTCGATTGTGAACGTGCTTCCCTCACCTTCCGTGCTTCTCACATCTATGGTCCCCCCGTGCTGTATGACTATGTGCTTCACTATGCTGAGTCCGAGTCCCGTTCCGCCTATGTCCCTCGAGCGGTTCTTATCCACTCTGTAGAACCTCTCGAATATTCTTTCTTGATGCTCCGGAGGGATTCCGATCCCGTTATCTTCAATCTCTATGCGCAAGGTGCCGTTTAGGGCCGAGGCGCGGACCGCAACAGAGCCGTTCTCCGGGGTGTACTTGGCCGAGTTCTCAACGAGATTAATGAGCATGCGTTCCACGAGGAACCTGTTTGCCCTGTAGGGAGGCATGCCGTCCTCAATTTCAAGGGAGAGATTGACTCCTTTTTTCGAAAAAAGCGAGTCAAGAGAACCCACGGAGCGGAGGATCGTTTCCCTGATGTCTATCTCTTCGTCTCCTTTCCTTGAATCTTGAGAGTCGGCTTCCCCGCTTTCAAGTTCCGAGAGCACCAGAAGATCGGAAGCTATTGCTATAAGCCTGTCGGTGTTTTCCTCCATTATCTCGAGAAAATGCTTTTTCTCCTCATCCGTGTCATAGCTTCTGTCAAGAAGGGTTTCGATGTATCCCTTTATGGATGTAAGCGGGGTTCTGAGTTCATGGGAAACGTTCGCTACAAAATCGGCCTTTATCCTTTCAAGCTTCTTAAATTCCGTTATGTCAAAAATGACAACCACGATTTCCCTGTAGCGTGGACTTACGCGGACGCTTACGAGACACGATCTTTCCTGGGGGTAAAGTACGGAGATTTCTTGGGTGGCCGATTTTTTCTTCTGCTTCATGCGGGAGATAAGCCTCTGGAGATCGGGGTTTCGTATGGTTTCCATGTAAGGGTGGCCAATTGCCGCGTCGTCTATTGCGAACATTTCCTTCGCAGCGTCGTTTACGAGCAACAGGTCCTCCTCTCTGGATATCACTATGACTCCTTCCTTCATAGACTCGATTATACTTTTAAGCTGGTTCCCCTCCCTCTCGGTTGACTGCATCTGAAGGGAGATTCTCTCCGAGAGTTCGCTTATGGAGATCGATACCCCCGTGTCGAAATCGCTTACCTTGCGGCCTGTTTTGCGGGCTTTCTTCTGCTTCTCCGGCAGAAGCTCAAGTGCCTTCGATATTCTTGAGAAGTCCTTCAGGATGTCTCTTTCGACTATCCACAACAGCACGAATCCGAATGCCGTAAACGCGGCTACGCACACTATGTAACCCAAAGCTCCGCGCCCGGGGGGAAGCAGCATGGCAAGCAGAGCCGCCGCGGCGGCCAGGCAGAGCAGGTAAAGGAAATGTTTTCTGAATATCTTCAAACCGTTTGGATCTCTTCTAGCTTGTAACCGATTCCTCTCACGGTCTTTATCATCTTGCCGGCGGAACCAAGTTTTTCTCTCAGGTTTTTTATGTGAACGTCTATCGTTCTGTCAAAAACCACCCGTTCGTCTCCCCAGAGGGTTTTTCTTTTAAGCAATTGATCGCGGGTGAACACCTTTCCTTCCGCTTCTGCGAGGGCCTCAAGTATTTTGAACTCCGTGGTGGTTAGGTCGATTTTCTGTGAATCGACCGAGACCTCGTAGCTTGGGGGGTTTATGCTGAGGGGGCCGATCCGAAGTGTTTCGTCTCCGGGGTTTTTCATCGCGTATCTTCTCAAGATGCTTTTCACTCTGGCGACAAGTTCACGAACCCGGAAAGGCTTGACTATATAGTCATCAGCGCCGAGTTCGAGGCCCACGACGATATCGGCCTCGGTGGATTTCGCGGTGATCATGATTATGGGTATTGAGTGCGTTTGAGGCTTGCTTTTTAGGATCCTGCAGAGCTCAAGGCCGTCCATGCCGGGCAGCATGATGTCAAGCAGCACTAGATCCGGCGGAACGGAATTTATGTAGAGCAGAAAGTCCTTTCCGCTCTGAAAAGGCTTTACCTGGTACCCCTCGCGCTTAAGGTGGTGGGTTATCAGGTTGAGTATGTCTTTTTCGTCATCTACTACCGCTATGAGCTTTTCCATATGCTTTCCCTGATAATTTACAGAATACGAAAGTGTACATCAATTGCGTGGTGCGGACTCTTAACCTAGAATTAACAGCTTATTTATTCTGAATTAACCATTCAAACATATCATTAGGCCAGAACTGTTCAGAGCAGAGCAATAACCACACCAAGGAGGATATGAGATGAGGGCTTTAGCAGTTTTAGCCATGTCTTTTATGACGCTGCTTCCCTTTATGTCACTTCCCGCCCAGGCCGGCGGCGACCAGAGCATCAGGGAACAGATCGAGGAATTGAAGAAGCAGATAGAGAGGCTCGAGGAACAGAGCCAGCAGATAAACATGAAGATGTACGAGGCCAAAGACACCGAGGCTTGGTACAACAAAATAAAGGTCAAAACCAAAAAAGGCACTGGTCTTACTTTCCAAACCGCGGACAAGAGTTACGAGCTCAGGATGAGGCTTCGCAGCCAGTTCCTGGCTAACTACGTAAATCCTGACGGGAAAGATGACGAAGGTTTCGGTTTCAGGGTAAGAAGGCTCAGGGTAATTTGGGACGGTAATGCTTTCGCTCCCTGGATGAAATATAAGGTTGAGTACGATTTCGGAAGAACTGGTGAACTTAAGGACATGAAGCTTTCGTTTGCAAAGAACAAGGCTTTTGTTCCCACGGTTGGTCAGTACAAGGTTCCGTTCAACAGGGAGGTGCTTAATTCCTCATCCGTCCTTCAGGTTGTAGGCCGTTCGATAATAACCGACTACTTTGAGTACGACAGGGATATCGGTGGTGGTGTTTACGGTTTCCTCGGCGACGGTATGATCCGCTATGAAGCGGGTGTTTTCCAAGGCGAAGGTGCGAACCAGAAGAACGACAAGGGTGACACTGGTGTGCTCTGGGCAGGAAGGGTTCAGGCGGCCATTATCGGCGGAAAAGCCAAGAGTGTAAAAGAGAATTTCGCCAGGAGGCCAACGCTCACGGTTGCAGCCGCTGTTGCGGGGATAGATGTTGAGGACGGCAATGATGGCAATATAGGAATTCCATCTGGAGAGAGAGCGCTTGAGAGCGGAACAGTCACTTCCTTTACGGCGGACATAAACTACAGGGATACAAGGTTCAACCTTACCGGTGAGTATGTAGGAAGGTGGGCCAATCCCGATGAGGGCGGAGTAGACACTGCCTATGATCAGGGTTTCAGGGTTCAGGGCGGTTTCTTCCTTCTTCCGAAAAGGGTTGAGCTTGCATCGAGGTACGCGATGGTCATCTTTGACGATGGGGCCAACGTTCTCGGGGGCAATGACCTTGACAACGTATGGACGTTCACGCAGGGGTTTAGCTACTACCTGAGCGGCAATCACAAGTGGAAAGTGCAGCTTGACTACACGTTCCAGAGGGAAGAGGATCTCGCTGGCGCAGAGTCTGATGAGTCGATGGTGAGAGCGCAGGTTCAGACCTACTTCTAGGACCCGCGCGAAGGAACAAGTTTTTTCTCCTTTCTTTTAATCTGTTAGGCCAAGACTCCTTGCTTCGGAGACGGCGCGAGGGGCTTTTTTTATTCGCGCTCGGATACGGTTAATTAATTCTGTCTCATCGGTTAGGATTAACCGCAAATGACAAGGGTAAAGGTGTGCGGAATAACCAACTCGGAGGACGCGCTCTGCGCGGTGCGACTCGGAGCCTCGGCCCTCGGTTTTGTTTTCTACGAAAAAAGTCCGAGGTTTATTAGTCCCGAAGAGGCGGGAGAAATAATAAGCCGGATCCCCCCGTTTGTAGCCAAGGTGGGAGTTTTTGTAAACGCCGAGGCGGATTACCTGAAGGAAGCAAAAGACATCGCGGGTTTTGATGTCTACCAGTTGCACGGGGATGAGACCCCAGAGTTTTGCGCCGCGTTCGCAGAGAACTACATAAAGGCCATAAGGGTTAAAAATGCGGGAAGTCTTGATGCAGTGGAACTCTACGATACGGACGCATTTCTTTTCGATGCCTACTCGCCGGATGCCTACGGAGGCACGGGAGAGAATTTTTCGTGGGACGTTCTTTCCCGCCGGAAACTTGAGGATAAATTCGTTATACTTTCCGGAGGACTTAACTCGGGCAACGTGCGCGAGGCCATACAGGCGGTGAATCCCCACGCCGTCGACGTGAGTTCCGGGGTTGAAAGCTCCCCGGGCATAAAAGATCATCTTAAGCTTAAGCTGTTTATGGAGGCCGCGGGTTATGGGCAAGACTAACCGGAAATACAGCTATCCTGACACGGAAGGTCATTTCGGAGACTTCGGAGGTCGTTACGTCTCAGAAACCCTTATGCCCGCTCTGATCGAGCTTCAGAGGGCCTACGAGGAGGCCGCGGCCGACGAGACTTTTCACGAGGAGATCGATTACTACCTCAAGCAGTACGCAGGGAGGCCCACACCGCTTTATTACGCCCGCGCGATGACGGAGAGTCTCGGCGGCGCCAAGATTTATCTTAAAAGAGAGGATCTTGCCCACACCGGAGCGCACAAGATAAACAACACGATAGGCCAGGGGGTTCTCTGCGGGAGGATGGGCAAGGACAGAATAATAGCCGAAACCGGGGCGGGGCAGCACGGGGTCGCCACGGCCACGGTTGCTGCGCTTTTGAACAAAGAGTGCGTGATATATATGGGGGAGGAGGACACGAAACGCCAAGAGCTTAATGTCTTCCGCATGAAGCTTCTGGGAGCTGAGGTAAGGCCAGTGGTCTCGGGCACGAAGACACTCAAAGACGCCATGAACGAAGCCATGAGAGACTGGGTTACGAACGTGAGAAACACCTTCTACATAATAGGAAGCGTCGCCGGTCCCCATCCTTACCCGATGATGGTAAGGGATTTTCAGTCCGTGATCGGGCATGAGGCAATGGAGCAGATACTCGCCGCCGAGGGAAAGCTTCCCGACACCTTGGTTGCCTGCGTCGGTGGAGGCTCAAACGCCATGGGCCTTTTCTTCCCTTTCATAGAGGAATCCGGGGTAAGGAAAATCGGCGTGGAGGCGGCGGGCCATGGTCTTGAGAGCGGCCTTCACTCCGCGACCATAACCGCGGGCTCAGTAGGGGTCCTTCACGGAAGCAAAACCTACCTGCTCCAGGATGAAGACGGCCAGGTACAGGGCGCCCATTCCGTCGCCGCTGGTCTTGACTACCCGGGCGTGGGTCCCGAGCATTCGTATTTCCAGGACGCGGGCGAGGTCGATTACGTTTCCGTAACGGACGAAGAAGCGCTCTCGGCGTTTTCCTATCTCTCGGAAGAAGAGGGAATAATACCCGCGCTTGAAACCGCACACGCAATAGCCCATGTGCGCAAAATCGCTCCGTCCATGTCCCCCGAGCAGATTATAGTTATCTGTCTCTCCGGCCGGGGGGATAAAGACATACATACCGCTTCCTCTCTTATATGAAGCGGCGCGGACCGGTTTTTCTTACCTTACTACTTACACGTTTCAAGGCATTGCAGAAATTGCGAACAAGTTTATAACTCTGACAAGATATTCCAATTTTCTTCGTCAAAGCCTTCGAGAAAAGGAGATGGTTGGGATTGGTTGCCAACAACCAGCAAGCGCCGCATGGCCCGGCTACATGCTACGAAGAAGGTTCTGCGCAACTTTTGATCACTTTCCGATTGATCTTCATCGCTACCACTTCTTACTTTCCAAGGCATCTCGTTTCTTTTAAGTCCTACTACGGCGACAACAGGGAACTGGAGTCCTTTCGCAGCATGCATAGTCATCACCTTTATTCCCCTATGGGTAAGATCTACCTCAGCGGGTTTCATAGCTACTGCGTTGAATTTGCTAGGAAGTGCGTCAGCTATTTTCTCACAGTATGCGTTTGTTGGGCACAGAACCGCTGCACATCCGAGGCCGACTCGTTCTTCAAGAAGAGAACGAGGGATCCATTCTTTGAGTATTTTAGATTCTTGTTCTTCGGAGGTATAGGAAAGATCGGGCATTTCTCCTTGGAGAACATGTTGTTCGTTCAGTGTTTCATCATCTATTTGTTTATCAGTATCAAGGATATGGCGTATAGCATCCATAATTTCACGTGTCGTGCGATAATTGCGTTGAAAGATCGTCGAGCGTCCCCGGAAGTCAAGATCTTCCTGAACGCGCTTCCAGGAAAATCCCGAGTTATATATAGACTGGTTGCGATCAGCAGTTACGAAAACATTTTTCGAGTTGCTAACTAGTTTAAGACACATCCGCAATGCAATGGGAAGAATGTCTTGAGCTTCGTCTATGAAAACATAGTCGTAAATCGGTTTTGAATTCTTTAACGCTGCAGCAAAGCGTTGAGACCGAGTGCAGAGATTTTTACTCGTCAATTCTTTTTGAAAAACTTCCCAGAAACTCCATACATGTTTGCGTTGATTCCTTCCAAGTCTTCGGCCCATTCCGATTCGCTCAAATGAAGCATATTGCTCAGCATCAAGGATTTCATTGCCGCCTATCAAATTATCTACTTCTTCAAACAGAAACTCTTTATCGTTTTCATCAAAGGGAAATGATTTGTCCTTGGTTTGACAGATTCTGATTGCATTACTCAGAAGATTATTGATCTCGGGATTTCTTGAGGAATAAAAAATCGGTCTTAAGGTCCAAGTTGACGGCAGATGTTTTTTTACGAGTTCGTCTACGTGTACAATCTCTACCTGCTTTCTAAATTTTTCTCCGCCCATGAAGCCAATTAACTGTTGTGACGCTCTGACAAGAGACTTAGTATAGGTAGTCAGCAGAATGCGAAGGGGTCTCCGTTCAAAGTCAAACTGGCTTCGATAATTCCATAGCAGGTTCATGATACAGTGGAGCACCACTGTTGATTTCCCAGACCCGGGTCCGCCCTTAACTATCCATGGTCCTTTGACGTCGTCAGTTTTGAATCTGTTTGCAAGCGGTTTTTGGGTTTCATCAAGAACTAGCAGAAAAGATTCAAGAGGACGGGAGCCTCCAGCTAGTTCCTCAAGCGCTTCGATCGAGCCTAGTTCTCTCTTGGGAGCATTTGCTACCTCTTCTATACGTGGTGGCCAGAGCGAATCAATGATTTTTTCGAGAAGCTTGTCTGGAATACCACAGAAAAGTAGCTCTTCTCTAGTCTTGCAATTTAATAAAGGCTGTCGATAGTTCAAAGGAATATTAAGCGAGTCAAGTAATTCATCGTTGAACTCACTTGGAAGTGGAGCCGAATCAGCATCTTCAGAGTTTACAGACGGTTGTTCATTTAGTGTTTGCTCGTAGGCTTTTGCGAACTCCTCTTGGCTGGGTATGCGTTCAAGGAGCTTCTGAGCTTGCTCATCAGCGATTATCCGGCTGGTTGGCTGATTTTTGGCTGGGTCGTGTCCCAGCAGGTCGTACACCTTACTACGATGTTCAATAAGTAGAAGCGTGACCGTTTTAGATTTCTCATCAACGTGATAGACAGCTCTATACTCATTCAGGCGCAATCGGTAAAGATTTTTCCATCCGTTCAATTTTTTTTATTGGGGAAACTGAGGTTCCAGGATTTGACCGAAGTCTGTTGCTTTCTCTAGAAAGTTTTTTTCGTATTTTCTCTGGAATTGATGAAATATGTCGTAATAAGCTATCAGTTATTTGTATGTCGTAATTCATTGAAACCTCACTCAGAACAATTTCAGATAAAACTGACTTATCAGCTCTCGGAGAATATGTATCGGAGTTCCAACCAGCTTTTTCAATTAACCCAAACTAATATTCGTGAAGAGAGTTATAGCGTCAAGTTTAGTTCAATCTAAGCTGTAAATTTAATAGGCTGCAACAAAGGAGAGAGTTGGTAATCGAAAATCGGATGATATTTTCAATTCTTGACAATAACCATACGCGCGTATATAAAGCTTCCGAAGGTTGGAGGTTCGTTTTTTATTCTGTCTGCTTGCGATTTCTGCGTTTCCAGACTGCCGGCTTCTTATAAAAGCACATGGGAAGGATAAAGGAAAAATTCCGCGAACTTCGGGAGAAAAACAAAGCGGCTTTAATCTGCTATGTTACCGCCGGGGATCCCGATATCGACTTGACCGAGCAGATCATTGACCACCTGGAGGCAAGCAGTGTCGACATGGTGGAAATCGGCATACCCTTTTCGGACCCCATGGCGGACGGGCCGGTGATCCAGGCTGCCTCGGAACGGGCTCTTGCTAACTCGACATCCCTCTCCGACGTGCTTTCGCTTGTTAAAAGGATAAGGTCCCGCTCGGATATTCCCGTGATACTTTTCGGCTACTACAACCCTTTTTTCTCCTATGGTACCGAGCGATTCGCGCGCGACGCCCGCGAGGCGGGAGCGGACGGAGTTCTGGTCGTTGATCTTCCGCCCGAGGAAGCCGGGGAACTGAACGTCCATGTCGAGCAAGAGGGGCTTGACCGCATTTTTTTGCTTGCCCCTACGAGTACCGAAGAAAGGATAGAGATGGTGTCGCAAAACGCCTCGGGTTTTATCTACGTGGTTTCGGTCACCGGGGTCACAGGAGCACGTCCTGACATGGACTACGATCTCGAGGATCTGGTGGAAAGAATAAAGCACCGCTCTGAGCTTCCCGTCGGGGTAGGTTTCGGGGTGTCCTCCGCACGCCAGGCTGCCGCGATAGCCTCTTTTTCCGATGCTGTTATCGTGGGGAGCGCCCTTGTGAGAATAATCGAGAGCGGTGGAGAGGGAAGGCAGGAAATGCTAGGCAGGATTTCAAGCTTCACAGAGGAACTTAGCGCCGCCTGCTACAGATAGATGCTCTGAATTCCAGATACTATGAGTACGAACGGGGAAAGGCGATATATGTTCATCGGAGAATTTGATATTCTCCTGATGAGCCTTTTTAAGAACAGGGGTAAGGTAACAGAACTTGATTCTCCCGATGACGCGTTCAAGCAGAAGGGAACCTTTACGCTTATAGTCGTAAACAACGAATTTGCAACCAAGGAGTTTCTGGTATCCCTTGCTCGCAGTTATTCCACGAGCCCGATAGTTGTTTCCGCCGACGGTAAGAGGCGCAAGGACGGCTATATAGCGAGATACGTGAGATTCGATGAAGTCGCAACCAACCAGATATCCTTTGAGGAGAAGCTCGCGAGGTCCGATATCTCCGTAAGACTGATAAGAGAGGTTCACCGCGACGCGAAAAAGCTTCTCATACTCGTTCATAACCACCCCGACCCGGACGCGATCGCAAGCGCCATGGCCCTTCGGACCCTTCTTAGAAGAAACAGGAAAACGGCGACCATAGGCTACCTCGGGGAGAAAATTTCAAGACCCGAGAACGTGGCCATGGTGGAGCTTATGGACATAGACTTGCAGGTGATTTCCCCCGATGACATAAAAAATTTCGATTCCATAGCGCTTGTCGATGTGCAGCCCTCTTATTTCAGAGGCGAGATTGCGGATGTCGATTCGGTGATCGACCATCATCCAATAACCCCCGAGTGCGATGCGAAATTCACAGAGATAAGTTCCGAGGAAGGAGCTACCGCGACGATCATGACCCGGCTCCTCAGGGCCGCGCAGGTTGAGATTTCCGCAAAACTCTCGACCGCGCTTCTCTACGGTATAAAAACTGACACCATGATTCTCAACAGGGGTGCGGATCTTGACGACCTTGAAGCGTTCACATATCTCTACAATCAGGCTGACTTGGGTTTGCTCAGGAGAATAGAGTCCAAAAACCTGTATTCAGAAGAGATCAAACACTACGGCCAGGCACTCTCAAGACACTGGATAAATGACGGAATAATTTTCATGAACCTGGGAAGGATAGAAAAGGAACATCTTATTGCCCAGGTGGCTGACATGGGGATGAGGGTGGAGGGGGTCAACTGGTCTGTTGCCTTCGGAATTGTTTCCGGTTCCCATGTGGTTATATCGATAAGAAACAGCGGATCCGTCAAGAGCGCCGGGCGGCTGCTTTTCGAGCTTTTTGACGAAATAGGAAGCGCCGGAGGACATAGATCCTACGCCAAAGCCGTGATTCCCATGCAAGAAGTGAGGGAACTTATAGGAAAGACCTCGCGCAAGAACATAGAGCAGTGGATCGACAGGGTATTTAGAACCGCGACCGCTCAGAAGGCCTGAGGATTGAAGCCAACCTCTTTTTTCCGCTGAACCCGGTTTTTCCCTTGCGCTTTTAAAGCTATATTAATGATAGCAAGTCCCATATTAATCAAGGTGGATTTGCGACGAACAGCTTGGTTTCCCAATAGAAGATGAAACTCAAGACGGCAATTCTGGGAGTTACGGGTTATGTCGGCCAGCAGCTTCTTTCCCTTCTGGCGCGCCATCCTAACATTGATCTGCGGGTGCTTACGTCTGAGAAGTTCTCGGGCAGGAGGGCGGATGAGGCGTTTCCGCATCTTTTGGGCTACTCGGATATTATCCTAAGTCCCGTATCGAAAATTCGTGACTCAGAACCTCTCGATCTTCTGTTCTCCTGTCTTCCCGGGGGAACCTCTTCTGTTTTCGTGCGGAAGTTCCTTGAGAAGGGCGTAAGGGTGATTGATCTCAGCTCCGACTTAAGATTCTCTGACCCTGCCGACTACTCCCAGGCTCACGGCGTAGCGCCGCGCTTTCCCGAACTTCTCTCTCAAGCGGTCTACGGACTTAGCGAACTTAACCGCGAGAGAATAAAAAACGCCCCGTTGATTGCTAACGCGGGTTGCTACTCTACCTGCGTTTCTCTCGCCATAGTGCCTTTTCTTAAAGAGTATGAAGTGGAAAACGACATTATAGTGGACATAAAGTCCTCTTTTTCGACTTCGGGACGAGCGCCGAAACCCGAGAGTCACTACACCGAGGTAAAGGAGGACGTATCCGCCCGTGGGGCTGGAGGGGATGACCAGAAACATGAGATTCTTCGCGTGCTCGACGATTTCTGCGGCGTGAAGAAGAAACTGCTTTTCTTTAATACACGTATTCCGGTTAAAAGGGGAATAATGGCCACTTCGTATCTCAGGCTCCGCTCGGAGACCTCCCCCGATGAGGTAAGGGAACTTTACGCCGGGTTCTACAGAGATGATGCTTTCGTCCGGGTCTGCGACGAGCCGCCCGGAATGGCGTCTGTTTCCGGTTCCAACTATATCTCTTTGGGTTTCTGCGAGCGGGAAGGGCACTTTGTCATCGTCTCGGTTCTTGACAATCTCATGAAGGGAGCCGCGGGCCAGGCCGTTCAGAACATGAATATAGCCTTTGGATTTTCCGAGGACACTGGACTCGGACAAGTTCCCCTTTTCCCGTGACGGGGCGATGAGAAACTACTGCGAAATACTTTATTCAAACCTGGAGCGAAATCCCCGGGGAGCGGCCGTCTGGTATCAAGGAGAAATCTACAGCTACGCGCGGCTCTGCGGCTTTGTTGACGGCTTTTCCTCGTTTCTTTCCAACCTGGGGGTGTCACGGGGGGATAAGGTATGCGTCTTCCTTCCCAATTCACTTTCCCTTGCCGTATCCGTTTTCTCGATAGCGAGACTTGGAGCTGCCTGCGTTCCAGTTGACAGCGCATGCGGAACCGAGGAGATGAGGCACTATCTTGAGTTCTTGCATCCGGCCCTGATCGTTACGGACGAATCTATTGCGCATACCGTGAACGCCGTTTCCGGAGGCATAACCACCGTTTGCGTGACCCGGGACAACTTTCTTGGCGACGCTCCCGCGGATCCGCCAGGAAACCGTCCTTCGGAGAAAGCCATCTACCTTTTTTCCACTGGCTCAACCGGAAAGCCCAAGTGTGTTGCGAGAAGCCACGCCAACATGATCGCCCTTGCCCGGAATCACACGGCTACCATAAACTGGGATAGCGGGGACAGGATTCTTTTTTCGATTCCGATATCGCATACCTATGGCTTTGGGAACTTCGTAAGCGCCGTAAGCGTCGGGGCGTGCTGCTATTTCCTTCCGAGGTTTACCAGAAAAGAGGTCCTCGGCGTGCTTGAAGAAGAACAGATAACGATCTTTCCCGCCGTTCCGTTCATGCTAGAGCCCCTCGCTCGAAGCGTGAGCCGTGGGGATTATGATTTCCCGCGGCTAAAGCACGTTATTTCCGCCGGGGCCCCCCTGCCCGAAGAAACCTTTTTTTCCTTCCACCGGGCTTTCGGCGTCTATCCCCGCCAGCTCTACGGTTCCTCCGAGACCGGGGTGATGGCAATTAATATCGCGGAGAACATGGAGGAGAAGCGTCTTTCAGTCGGAGTACCGGTTGAAAACGTCGTTATAAGGGTGGTCTCGGAAACCGGGGGCGAATTTCCGGTCGGGCAGATCGGCGAGATAATAATAAGGAGCCCTTCCATGACAGACGGCTACGTTGATTTTCCGGAAGAGACCGAGAGGGTTTTTGTCGACGGTTTTTACCACACCGGGGACCTCGGAATGTTCGACGGCGACGGGTATCTTTTCATTCGCGGAAGAAAGAAGCTTTTCATCAATATCTCTGGGAACAAGGTTGACCCGTTCGAGGTTGAAAACCTGCTTATGACTCACGGGGGAATAACGGAAGCTGCGGTGATAGGAGCCCCTGGAGCCGGGGGCAGGGAAGAGGTAAAGGCCTTTATCGTCGCGGACGGACTCACGAGGCGGGAAGTTGTCAGCTTCTGCAGGGGGAAAATTTCCGACTACAAGATTCCCGCGAAGATGGAATTCGTAGACGCACTTCCGAGAAGCCCTGCGGGCAAGGTATTGAGGGAGAGACTTAAGTGAGCGCGCGGAAAGAAATTCTGGGAGAGAAAATAAGGCGGCTTGTCATCGGCAAGTTCAATCTTGACATTGAGCCTCAGGATATATCGGCCGAGCAGTCGCTGATTGAACTCGGAGTCGGCGTTGATTCTGTGTCAACCCTTGAGTTCATTATGGAGCTTGAAGAGGAACTAGGAGTTTCCATTGACGAATCCGAAGTCAACCTCGGGGTTCTTGAGACTGTTGAGAGCCTTTCTGAATTTATAATATCAATCGGGTCTGTTGGTAAGGACAGAACTTAGAAACGAGTCGGCGTCTTTGTGAGCAGGGGGGGTAGATATAATTCCTCTATCCTCTTTGATCATTGCTACGGTCTTTTACGTATTCACGTAACCTTGAACTAGACCGGATCAACCCGAACTCCACCGGCTTTTGAGAAGGTGAAATTCGGGTTGAAGAAATACCAAACCGGTTTTGCTTTTATCCTAGAGTCGGGCGTCTTTTAAATGAAACTGCCAAAAACAGGACTGACATAACCAGAAACAGGTTGAGCAGGCTGCTTTGAGTCGTATTTCGGGTTCCCGAGATTGCGCACCCTCCGTCATCTGGAGTTTCCATCTCCGGCGTCTCCGTTTCCGGTGTCTCCATTTCTGGTGTCTCCGATCCTAAGTAAAGTCCAGAACCAAAGATGAAGATTTGACTGGGATTAAAGGGATTAGGAAAGGGTTCGACATAACCCAACTTGGGCGAGGAACCGCCGGCGCCACCGCCGGGGGCTTCGTCTCCTTCTATAGCCGGATCGTCCCAATCATAATTGACAAAGCGCTCGTCTTCCTCTGTTTTCTTTGACGCTTCTATGAGTCTTTCAATAATGTCAACCAGGGTCTGGTTCTGGCCTCGCAGCAGATTTGTCTGCTCAATATTTCTGTTTCCCCCGTTAAAGATCACGTTGCCTTCGTCATCCATGATCCAGATGTAGGTCGATACGTGTCTCCAAGGTCCATCCTCGGCCCTGAAGAGCTTCCGTGTTTTTACTAGATCGATTTCGGGATCCTCCAGAGCTCTGCCGAAGAAATCAATCGCCGCTTTCACGAACATTTTCAGTTCTTCCCTGGTATCGACCTCCTCGGCTGTTATGGAGGGGGTTATTGTCTCGGCGCCGGGCAGTTGTTCATAGGGAATTTTGTCAACCTCGGGCTGCAGGTCGAAACCGCCGATCAGGATATAACGCTGCATGGTGAAGGGATCGGTAAACGGGATCGCGTAGCTTCTCTTGTCTCCGTCGTTGTAGTAGTCGACAAACCCTCCAGTCAGGAGTGGCGCGTTTAGAAAGCCCTGTCCAACCATGTTCCCCCGGTCGTCTTCAAGCATGGACCAGTCCTCATCTTCAAGCTCCCTGTTGTCCATGTGGGCTTGTACGCCGCCGCCGCCCGTAAGAAGAACAAGGTATGTGGAACCGTCATTCCAGTCCCCAATCTTCCTGAACTCGTCAACGAGTTCGGTTGCTTCTGCAAAGGTCGTGACCCGCGCAAGATGAGCTGCCGCGTGTCCTACAAAAGTTGGTAAATTTGACCTGTCCGCGGTTACATCCGAGGCGGTTGAAGTTAGAGGTATAGGTGAAGGAGGGGAATGAGGATCATCTTGATGTGCAAAGGCCGGGAACATGTAGGAAAAAACGCCGAGCAGCCCCAGCACGGAACAGAAAAAAACCATTAGCCTTAAACTTTTCATAATATTCTCCTTTTTGCCTGAGTTAGGTGAATTTTGAATTCGCCCAAGCATTTTTCCGCATTATAAATACTGGATGATCCTGTTTCTAATAGGAGTTTCTTTAAAAGCCGGGTCAGAGTCAAGATTTTTTCTGAATCTCCCTGCTGCTTCTTTGTACCCGAACCCGCAGTAGTCTATTGGGGCTGGTTGTGATTTTCGCTCTGAAATTGACCGGTATGGCGGAAGCTGACTGTAGGGGCCGATCAATTATTGAAAAAATCGACACGGATTTACGTCATGTAGGCATATGCACTGATGTACGTCTCCTCATGAATCAAGTTGAACAGTAAACAAGCGGGCACCGAACCTCCGCAAACTCATCATGCTGGCGTCTTTATTTTTTGTAGAGGTTGGTTATCGGGAAGCGACGGTCCTTTCCGAAGGCAAGGGACGTTATTTTTATCCCTGGAGCGCTCTGCCTTCTTTTGTATTCGTTGGTGTTAACCATTCTGATTACTCTCCGCACGACGCTTCTTTTCTCCCCGAGCTTTACTATGTCGTCGACCCCGAGGCCGTCTTCCACATAGGCTTTCAGTATCCTGTCGAGCGTGTCGTATTCGGGAAGCGAGTCGATGTCTTTCTGGTCGGGGCAAAGTTCGGCTGAAGGGGGTTTTTCAATTACTGATTTTGGTATTATCTGCTTTCCCCGAAGACGGTTGTAATAATGGGAAAGTTCGTAAACCATGGTTTTGGGCACGTCCTTTATCACCGCGAATCCCCCTGACATATCGCCGTAGAGGGTAGAATAGCCGACCGCGAGTTCACTTTTGTTCGATGTGGCAAGCACGAGCCACCCGAACTTGTTTGAAAGCGCCATGAGGATATTTCCTCTTATCCTCGCCTGGATGTTCTCTTCCGTTACGTCTGACTCCATTCCGGAGAAAAACTCGGCGAACATTTCCTCGTAGCACCTGAAGACGTCTTCTATGGGAATGCTTAAAAGTTCGATTCCGAGATTGTGCGCGAGCTTTTTCGCATCAGTGACGCTTCCCTTGGAACTGTACATTGAAGGCATGGAAACTCCGACGACTTTTGAGGGTCCGACGGCTTCTGTGGCAATGACGGTTGTAAGCGAAGAATCTATCCCGCCGCTTAACCCAATCACCACCTTTTCAAAGCCGTTTTTTCTTATGTAATCCCCGGTGCCGAGGACAAGTGCCGAGAAGGCGCATTTTAAAGGATCTCCTGAAGGATCAGTCTGTTTCCCCGGGATTTTCACTTTCCGCTTTGTTTTCGTAGTCTTAAGCGTGAATGTTTCGAGCTGGTTTTCCTCGAAGGAGAGCTCGTATCTTGTCTTTCTTATGGTCGGAGTGTTAAGCCTTGATTTGTAAACCCTTTCGGTGTTAACGTCGCAGACCAGCATGTCTTCTTCGAAATGTCGTGCAGTGGCGACGATGTTGCCTTTTTCATCTATCAACATGCTGTTTCCGTCAAACACAAGCTCGTCCTGCCCGCCGACCATGTTGCAGTAGGCTATTATTGTGTTGTAGTCAACCGCCCTTGTGGCGAGCATCCTCTCCCTCGCCAGAGGCTTTCCCATGTAGTAGGGTGAAGCCGAGAGGTTGAATATGATCTGGGCGTTTCCCAGCAGAACTTGGCTTCTTATAGGTTCTCCGGGATACCATATGTCCTCGCAGATCGTAACCCCGAAAGTCATTTTTCCCATGGAGTAAACGGGAAACCGTCTTTCTGACTGGAAATAGCGGTTCTCGTCGAACACTCCGTAGTTGGGAAGGCGGAGTTTGTGGTATACGTCGATTAGTTCTCCTCTCTGGATTACGGCTGCCGAGTTGAATATGTCGTCCTTTTTATCGACAAAGCCCACTATGACGACCATGTTGTCCGGACAGTGCTTCTTTATTTCGTCAAGCGCCCGGATGTTGTCGTCGATGAACTCGGGTTTAAGAAGAAGATCCTCGGGGGGATAGCCGGTCACGGAAAGCTCGGGGAAACACAAAATGTCTATATCGAGACCTCGCGCCGCCTCGATCACTTTGGTTATTTTCTTAGTGTTTCCGGTTATATCCCCCACGCTCGGGTTGATCTGGGAGAGCCCGGTCCGCAACTGTTTCATCTGAAAACTATACTTGTAACCGCAGGATATTTCGAGAATTCTACGGCTTGCGGGCTTAAGGGAGACTCTGACTAAGCAAGTCTAAAAGACAGGTAAACGATATTTGCGGCGAAGTGAAAGAAGACGCTTGACCAGATGTTTCCGGTTCTCATGTATAGGTACCCCATGACAAGCGAAGGGAAAAAGGTAAGGGCGTTCTGCGCGCAGTAGGCCCCACCGGAGAATACGCAGATCACGAGAAGATGCGCCAAGGCGAAAAGCACACTTGCCGCAATAATCGCGCCCCATCCGTTGCCGAGAGTTCTCTGAAGGTATCCCCTGAAGAAAAACTCCTCGGGAAACGCGATAACTACAAGGTGCGTGAGCACGAAAAGCGCCGTCGGTTCAACGAATCTAACCGTTTTTCCCAAATAGGCTGAAAAAAGGTATAGGCAGATCAGGTAGGAGAAAAGCACCGCAATAGAAATTACCGCTCCCCGAACCAGTCCCCGCAGATCAAACCTCAAAACATCCACCGCGCCGCGGCCAAGCAGAAACGGAACCCAGAGCATGAACCCCGCCGAGAGTAAAAGGGCGTACTCACGGCCAATCGCGGCTCTTGAGATTATGATCGCCACTATCACCACCCCGTAGGCGGCAAACGGTATCGCAAGGTTTTTCGGAAGAAGTCGTTTCACGGAACCGGGTTTTTTTTCTTGAGCAGGAGTTCCGACTATAATACTTGAATATCTCGCAAAAGGGGTGCTTTATCTGCATGGAAATTTCGAGAATAAGAAAACATCTTCAAGCGGAAAAAGTTGGCGGGCAGCTTTTTGTTTTCAATGAGTTAGGTTCCACAAATGACGTCCTGCGTGAACTCGTAGCGGAAGGCTCAGACGCGGACGGAACGGTAGTGGTTTCCGATTCGCAGACCGGGGGCAGGGGACGGCTTGGGCGAAAGTGGGTATCTCCCGGGGGCATGAATCTTTATCTCTCCGCCTTGTTTCGCCCGGAGGTCTCTCCGAAGATATCCTCCGTCTTTACCTTCCTTGCGTCCTGCGCCCTTGTCGAGGTTTTCTCAGCCTATGGCGTGGACGCCGAGATAAAGTGGCCGAACGATATTCTTGTCGGCGGGAAGAAAATTTCGGGGGTGCTCACGGAACTTGGAACCTCCGGCGGCGCTATCGACTATCTCGTAATCGGCATCGGGGTTAATCTCAATTTGCCTGAGGAATTCATCCGCAGTGAAATGGAGGATATTTCAGAGAAAACCACCTCTCTTTCTATACTCCTCGGAGAGGAAGTTAACAGGGAGAAGTTCTGCGCGGAGCTTATTAACGCCCTTGACCGGTTCTACGGGGAGTTTCGTCGCCGCGGGACAGGGGCGATTGTGGATACGTGGATCGAGATGTGGGGATTTCTGGGAAAGGAGGTATCCGTAGACGTCTCGGGAGAGGTTGTAAGCGGAGTCGTGGAACGCGTCGATGCAAATGGATTTCTTTACCTGAGAACGGATGAAGGCGACCTTCGCAAGGTGATTACTGGAGATACTGTTTTTTAGAGAACCTCGATTATTTCATGGCGAAGCCTGCGCATCAGGTCCATCCATTCGTTTATCGTCTCCTCAGGTTCGTCGCTTACGTCTTTTTTTATGACTATTCCGTAGACCCTGGGTTCTACGGCGCATTTCCCGTATTTTTCTGCGACGATGGAGCCGAATCTGTAGAGTATATCGAGAGCCTTTCTGTCCTTTCCCTCGAACCTGCTCACGAGGACCATCTCGGAGGAAAAACCCTCGAATATCCTGTTCCACAAAGTCGCGCTTGACTCCATGTGGAAAGAGAGGATTATGCTTTCAGGGTCTTTTTTCTCTTTGATTTTCTGGGGATTAATTGCCATCTTTCCTTGTTTATTATAACCGTGAGAGGTGCGTGTGCGGAGTTTCGGATTTATGTTATAATTACACGATGGCGTCTGAAGAGGTTGCTTACGCCGGCATCAGTTCTCGCGTTGTTTTTTCATAACAACACAACAGGCGGACAGTTATATGAATTTTAAGAAACTTCCCGAAAAAAGGGGGCTTTACGACCCTGCGTTTGAACACGATTCCTGCGGAATAGGATTCGTTGTTAACGTTAAGGGCGTCAGATCAAATTCCATAATCCGCGATGCTATAACCGTCCTAAAAAACTTGGAGCACCGCGGGGCTTGCGGATGCGAGCCGAACACGGGAGACGGTGCCGGAATACTGTTCCAGAAACCCCACGCGTTTTTCGTCGACGCCTTGAAATCTGAGGGAATCATTCTCCCGTCAGAAGAGGATTACGGAGTCGGAATGATGTTTCTTTCTCCGGATCCATCTGTTGAGAAGAAAACGAAAAAGAGGCTTGAGGATATAGTCACCGAGGAAGGCCAGAGCGTTTTGGGCTGGCGAGCCGTTCCGACCGACAATTCCTCTCTGGGTGCGACCGCTCTAGGGTGTGAGCCCGGGATAAGGCAGATATTCATCGGCCGGGGAGACGGAACCCCCGCCGGGGACGATTTTGAGAGAAGGCTCTACATAATAAGAAAGCGCGCGGAGAACGAAATAAAGACCGCGGGGCGCGACGAGTCTTTCTATGTGCCTAGCCTTTCGTCGAGGACAATAGTTTACAAGGGAATGCTTGTTACCTGGCAGCTTGTGCCCTATTTCCCGGACCTTACCTCTGAGCTCATGGAAAGTGCAATAGCGCTTGTGCACTCGCGTTTCAGCACGAACACGTTTCCGAGCTGGGACAGGGCTCACCCTTACAGATACGTGATACATAACGGTGAGATAAACACGCTTCGTGGGAACATAAACTGGATGCACTCAAGGCAGGCCGTTTTGGAATCCGAGTTCTACGGCGACGACATAGAAAAAATCTTTCCGGTGATAGCTCCCGAGGGAAGCGATTCCGCCTCTTTTGATAACGCGATGGAATTTCTTTGCCTGTCGGGCTACTCGATAGAACACGCCGTGATGATGATGATTCCCGAGCCGTGGTCAAAGCACGAGAGCATGTCCGAGGAGAAAAAGGATTTCTACAGGTTTCACAGCTGCCTTATGGAACCTTGGGACGGTCCTGCTTCCATAGCTTTTACAGATGGCGAGAAAGTGGGAGCGGTGCTTGACAGAAACGGGCTTCGTCCCACGAGATATTACGTTACCAAGGACGACACCGTGGTGCTGGGTTCAGAAGTGGGAGTCCTCGACATACCGCCTGAGAGGGTGAGCTACAAGGGCCGCCTGCTCCCGGGAAGGATGCTTCTTATAGACACGCGTGAAGGCCGCATCGTTGGCGATACGGAACTCAAAAAGAGACTTTCAACGGAAAAACCCTACGGAAAGTGGCTCAGAGAAAACATGGAGAGCTTCTCCAGGATTATGGAAGGAGAGCCGGCGGAGACTCCGCCCGAGTATGACTCCGAAACGCTTCTTACGAGGCAGAGGGTCTTCGGCTACACCTTCGAGGATCTGCGCATTCTCCTGGGTCCGATGTCGAAAAACGCGGTCGAACCTGTGGGTGCCATGGGAGTCGATACCCCGCTTGCGGCGCTCTCTGACGAATCGAAGCTTCTTTACAACTATTTCAAGCAGATGTTCGCTCAGGTCACAAATCCCGCTATTGACGCCATACGCGAAGAACTTATAACCGGGACCATGGTCACGCTGGGCAAGACGGCCAACATACTCCGTCCCGAGGCGAAAAGCTCCGAGAAATTAGAACTTGCGACCCCGTTTCTTACGAACCCGGAAATCGAAAAGCTGAAAACCATTCGCGGGGAAAAGTTCCGCTGCGAAGTAATCCCCACCCTTTTTGATCCCGAAAAGGGAACCGAGGGACTCGAGGAGGCGCTCTCCGGGATATTCGCCCGCGCCGATGAACTCATAGAAAAGGGAGCCAACATCCTGGTTCTCTCGGACAGGGGTTTTGATGCTGAAAATGCCCCCATTCCTGCCTTGCTGGCGGTCTCGGGGCTTCACCACCATCTGATAAAAAACGGAAACAGGATGCGCACGGCGCTCGTTATTGAATCGGGCGAACCGAGGGAGACTCACCACATGGCGCTTCTTATAGGCTACGGCGCAAGTGCCGTTGCCCCCTACATGGCTTACGAGACTCTAAACGGCATGATCCACCAGAACATGCTTGTGGGCATATCTTACGAGGAAGCGGTCTCCGGGTACGTGAAGAGTCTCGTGAAGGGCATAGTGAAAATAATGTCCAAAATAGGTATTTCCACGGTGCAAAGCTACCATGGGGCACAGATATTCGAGGCCCTCGGGCTAAATACCGAGTTTGTCGGGAAATACTTCACCTGGACGGCTTCCCGTATACAGGGAGTAGGAATTGACGTCATAGCGGAGGAATCGATAAAACGCCACTCCAAGGCTTACGCGGAAAGGGATGTTGAGACCGCGACGCTTGAGACCGGAGGGGTTTACAGGTGGAGACCCGACGGAGAGCGTCACATGTACCACCCGCGCACAGTGCACAAGCTTCAGGAAGCCTGCCAGACGAGAAGCTACGAGAAATTCAAGGAATACACGAAGCTTGCAAACGATGAGGAAAAGGAACATTTTACGCTCCGCGGTCTGATGGAGCTTAAGTACTCGGATAACCCCGTGCCGCTTGACGAGGTGGAGTCGGTCGAGAGCATATGCAGAAGGTTCAAGACGGGGGCTATGTCCTACGGGGCGATAAGCAAGGAGGCCCACGAAAGCCTTGCGATCGCGATGAACCGGATAGGAGCCAAGAGCAACACGGGGGAAGGGGGAGAAGATTCCGACAGATATACCCCCGATCCGAACGGGGACCTCAGAAGAAGCGCCATAAAGCAGGTTGCTTCCGGCCGTTTCGGCGTCACGAGCGAATACCTGGTGAACTCGGACGAAATACAGATAAAGATAGCCCAGGGAGCGAAGCCGGGTGAAGGGGGACAGCTTCCCGGGAGAAAGGTTTACCCGTGGATAGCCAAGGTGAGGCTCTCGACTCCGGGAGTGGGGCTGATATCGCCTCCCCCGCACCACGACATCTACTCGATCGAGGACCTGGCGCAGCTCATCTACGATCTTAAAAACGCGAACAAGCACGCGAGGATAAACGTCAAGCTGGTTTCCGAGGTCGGCGTCGGTACCATAGCCGCTGGTGTGGCGAAGGGTCATGCGGACGTGATACTCATAAGCGGAACCTCTGGGGGAACGGGAGCATCCCCGCAAAGCAGCATACACCACGCGGGACTTCCCTGGGAACTGGGCATAGCCGAGACGCATCAGACGCTTGTTCTTAACAATCTTAGAAGCAGGGTGGTTCTTGAGACGGACGGTCAGATGAAAACCGGAAGGGATGTGGCCATCGCGGCCCTTCTGGGTGCCGAGGAGTACGGGTTTTCCACGGCTCCGCTCATAGTTCTCGGATGCATAATGATGAGGGTCTGCCATCTTGACACCTGTCCCGTGGGAGTTGCCACGCAAAACCCCGAGCTTCGAAAAAAATACACCGGAGATCCGGCGCACGTGGTCGATTTCATGCATTTTGTTGCCTCTGAGTTCCGCGAAATAATGGCGAAGATGGGCTTTAGGACCGTAAACGAGATGATAGGCAGAACAGACTGCCTCGAGATGAGAAAATCGCTTGATCACTGGAAGGCCAAAGGCATAGATATAAGCAGCATCCTTTTCCGTCCCGAAGTTCCCGAGGACTGGGGAACCTACTGCCAGATCGAACAGGACCACGGTATACAGAACTCTCTTGACGAAACCGTCCTGATGGATCTATGCCGTCCGACGATTGAAAAGGGAGAGAAGGTCCGTGCCGATGTCTCCATAAAGAATGTTAACAGAACTGTAGGGACCATAGTTGGAAGCGAGCTTACGAGAAGATACGGCCTTGATGGGCTTGAGGAGGATACGATAAGGCTTCATTTCTCTGGTTCGGCGGGCCAAAGCTTCGGAGCCTTCGTTCCCAAGAGCATGACACTTATTCTCGAGGGTGACTCGAACGACTACACGGGAAAGGGGTTTTCTGGAGGGAAAATGATTATTTATCCACCGAAGGAGTCCACCTTCGTTGCGGAGGAGAATATAATAATCGGGAACGTAGCGTTCTACGGTGCCACCGGAGGGGAAGCCTACGTGAGAGGTGTTGCCGGGGAGAGGTTCTGCGTGAGAAACAGCGGAGTCCGCACCGTGGTGGAGGCTGTTGGGGATCACTGCTGCGAGTACATGACCGGGGGCCGCGTCGTGGTGCTGGGTTCGACCGGGAGGAATTTTGCGGCCGGGATGTCGGGCGGCATGGCGTATGTTTACGATCCCGAGGGGGGTTTCCACGGAAGGTGCAATACCGAATCCGTGTTCCTTGAATTCGTGGAGGAGAATGACGAAGCGGAACTTCTTGGGATGATAAGGAAGCACTTTGAGTACACTGGAAGCGAGGTAGCGCAGCGGATATTGGAGAACTGGTCCGGGAGTCTTCCCAGATTCGTTAAGGTAATACCAAAAGACTACAAGAGAATGCTCGAGCACATAAACCGCGCGCAACAGAGCGGTCTTTCAGGTGACGAAGCTCTTATGGCAGCCTTTGAGGAAAACAAACGAGATCTCGCGCGCGTAAGCGGAAACTGACGCGGAAGCTCTGACGGAGGAGAAGTTTTTCAATGGGTGATCCCACAGGTTTTATGAATTACAAAAGGAAGCTCGGGCCTGACAGGGATCCTGCCCGCAGAATCGCCGACTGGGACGAGTTTCACGGCCATCTCCCCGAAAAAGAACTCGCCACTCAGGGTGCAAGGTGCATGGACTGCGGGGTCCCCTTCTGCCAGACGGGCCAGATAATCGGCGGCATGACCGCGGGATGCCCCATAAACAACCTTATACCCGAGTGGAACGACCTGATTTATTCGGGACTCTGGAGAGAGGCTCTCGAGAGACTTCACAAGACGAACAATTTCCCCGAGTTCACGGGCCGGATATGCCCCGCTCCCTGCGAGGGGTCGTGCGTTCTGGGCATTAACGAGCCCGCGGTCACCATAAAAAGCATAGAGTGCGCCATAGTCGACAGGGGTTTTGAGGAAGGATGGATAACCCCCGAGCCCCCCGAGATCAGAACCGGGAAGAAAGTCGCCGTCATAGGCTCCGGGCCCGCGGGACTTTCCTGCGCCGCGCAGCTTAACAAGGCGGGACATTTGGTCACCGTGTTTGAGAGGGACGACCGCATCGGTGGACTGCTCATGTATGGAATTCCCAATCCTCACCTCGACAAGAAGATAGTCGACCGCCGCGTCGATATACTCGCGGAAGAGGGAATCGAGTTCGTCACCAACACGGAAGTGGGAAAGGATATCGACGGAAACGAACTCGTAGAGAACTTTGACGCGGTCGTGATATGCACGGGAGCTACGAAGCCTAGGGATCTTCCGATTGAGGGAAGGGACCTTGATGGAATCCACTTTGCTATGGAGTTTCTGAGGGCCAACACGAAGAGCCTTCTTGACAGTGGGCTCGCCGACGGCTGCTACATCTCCGCTGCGGACAAAGACGTTATCATTCTCGGGGGTGGCGACACCGGAACTGACTGCGTCGCGACATCCATGAGACACGGATGCAGGAGCCTTCTTCAGTTCGAAATACTTCCCAAGCCTCCGCTCGAAAGGACTGCGGATAACCCGTGGCCGCAATGGCCTAGGGTGTACAGGCTTGATTACGGCCAACAGGAGGCCATGGCGGTTTTCGGAGAAGATCCGAGAAGGTATCAGGTTCTTACCAAAAGATTCGTAGGAGACGCAGAGGGCAGAGTGGCGGAACTTGAGACCGTACGCATTGAGTGGTACATTGGGGATGACGGAAGGATGGCTTTTCGGGAAGTTGAGGGTTCCGAGCAGAAATGGCCATGCGGGCTAGTGCTTTTGGCCCTCGGATTCTTGGGACCCGAGCAGGAACTCCTCCAGCAGATGAATATCCATACCGACGAGCGCTCAAACGCCATGGCGGAATACGGAAAGTACATGACGAACGTCGAGGGAGTCTTCGCCGCGGGGGACTCGCGCAGGGGGCAAAGCCTTGTGGTCTGGGCTATAAACGAGGGAAGAGAAGCCGCAAGAGAGTGCGACAGGTATCTTATGGGGTCAACCGATCTTCCATAAATAGGCTAAACCCGCTGCGAGGAGGAATTTCCAGATGGCCTTCGCTGATCCTAAAGAACAATTAAAGGTAATAAGACGAGGAACCGAGGCGATAATTCCCGAAGAGGAGCTTCTTTTGAAGCTTGAAGCTTCAAGAGCGAACGACCGTCCCCTGAAGGTAAAGGCAGGGTTTGACCCCACCTCCCCCGACCTGCATCTGGGTCACGGGATAATCCTCAAGAAACTCCGCGATTTTCAGACCTTGGGCCACGAAGTTCTTTTCCTGATAGGGGATTTCACTGCCTACATAGGAGATCCCTCCGGCAGGAGCGAAACCCGCCCTTCGATTTCAAAAGAGGAGATAATCAAGAATTCAAGGACCTACGAACGTCAGGTTTTCAAGGTTCTTGACAGAAAAAAGACCCAAATTCTTTCAAACTCCCGCTGGCTCAGCAATCTTGATCCAGAAGAGTTCCTCGGGCTTACCTCTCTGGTTAACGTATCGCGGATACTTGACCGGGATGATTTCTCAAAGAGGTACAGGGAGGGAGTGTCCATTTCCCTCAGGGAGTTCATATATCCCCTGGTGCAGGCGTACGACTCGGTGCAGATGCACTGCGACGTTGAACTTGGCGGTACGGATCAGACCTTCAACATACTGCTCGGCCGCGATTTCCAGAGACATTACGGACAATCTCCGCAGGTAGGAGTTTTTCTTCCAATACTTGAGGGAACAGATGGGGTAAAGAAGATGTCAAAGTCGCTTGGAAACTATATAGGTCTTGACGAATCTCCGCAGGATATATACGGGAAAATGATGTCGATTTCTGACGATCTTATGTGGAGATACTATCTTCTTTTAAGCACCTGCAATGAAAAAAAGATACGAAAATTAAGAACTGAGCATCCCATGGATGCAAAAAAAGGGCTTGCTAGGGAAGTTGTTTCCTGGCTCCACGACACCCAGAGTGCCCTTGAAGCCGAACGGGATTTTGAGACCAAGTTCTCAAAGAGATCTTTTCCAGAAGACGCAAAGGAAAAAGACTATGTTCCCGGCTCCCGAAAGATAGTTGATCTTGTTATAGGAGTGTCCGATTCCGTCAGCACTAAAGGGGAGGCTAAAAGGCTCATATCTCAGGGAGGACTTGTCATAGACGGAGAGAAGTACACCGATCCGAATTCGGAATTTCCTGACAAAATCGCTTTCGAGATTAAAATCGGGAAAAAAGAGTTCCTGAAAGTCGTTATCAAGTAATCAGGCCCGTTTTTTTTCCAGATGATTCTGACCGTATCGAACCTGTCTACGCGAGAACATGGGAAGGAAGCGAGTCAGCCTGTAAGCCGAGTTCTGTCAAGTACAGTCATCCATCTGAGATATCTGTTGCCAGGATACCTTAAGCGACTACCCGAAAACCAGGACGGGCCGCCCTGACCGGACAGTTGTCCGGATGTTTTCCTATTTGTCTTTCTTCAGGCGGGGTTTGCCTTGCCTCCTCCATCACTTTCGGAGCGGTGGTCTCTTACACCACCTTTTCACCCTTACCGGGACGCCTACGGCGCCCAGGCGGTATGCTTTCTGCTGCACTTTCCGTTGTCTCGCGACACCTGGTTGTTAACCAGCGCCCTGCCCTGCGAAGCTCGGACTTTCCTCCCGCGTACAAGCCGCGGGCGACCGCACGACTGACTCGCTAATCATTAAAATATCTATCTATCGCTTGGTTCGCAAGACTGTCAGCCTCTGCGTTATTCTCCCTAGGGATATATTCTATTTCGAGTGCCGGAAGGGATGAAGCGAGTTTTTTCGCTTCCGAGTGAAGTATTCTAAGCTTTGAATCCTTTACTTTCCAGAGCCCGTTCATCTGACTTGCGACAAGCTGGGAATCAGTGTGAATTTTCACCTTTGAGCTGTCTTTAGCCACGAGATAACCGAGCGCTTTTATGAGCGCCTTGTACTCCGCCTCGTTGTTCGTTCCGCTCCCGATATATTCCCTTATTTCCTCTCTTGTTCCGTCCGGGCGGATAACAAGAACCCCGATTCCGGATTTTCCCGGGTTTCCCCTTGACGCTCCGTCTATATAGACTTCGGTTGTTTTTTCTGGGGACATGTTTTTAATTGCATAACCGCTTGGGCGGTTACGGATTCGTGTAAAGAATTTTCTTACAGTTCGGGCACTGAACCAATTTTGTCTGTTTCAGTATTTCATTGTAGAGCTGAGGCGGGATGTTTATGTTGCAGCTTGTGCATTTCTCGTTTTCAGCAAGCGCAAGCGCCCTGCCGTTTCTTTTGAAGATTTTTTCGTAAAGGGGAAGTATTTTCGGGTCTATGGTGGATAGGATTTCGCTTTTTTCCTTCTCCGCCGGTTCGCGGGAAATCTCGAGTTCTTCGATCTTTTTTTCTTTTTCCGCGATCTGCCCCGCGTATTGCTCTTTTAGAGTCGCGTAGTTTTCCTTCTCTTCGGCAAGTGTTTCCTCGGTCTCTTCGATTTCCCCCATTACCGAGATCGTGCGGTCTTCTATCTCGAGGTTTTCTTTTCTGGTATCGGTTATTTCCTTCTGGAGCGCCTCGTATTCCTTGTGGGTCTTTATGGCAAACAGCCTTTCCTCGGATTTTTTTATGGATTCCTGATTGGAGAGAAGAGAGGATTCAAGACCGTCTCTTTGCGCCTTGAGTTCTGAGAGAGTGGTTTCCTTGAGATTTATCGATTCTTCTTTTTCAAGGAGGTCTTTTTTAAGGTTGTCGATTTCGTTTGGGTATCTTTCCAGCCCTTCAGTTAACTCTCTGATTCTTAAGTCAACTGTCTCAAGTTTCTGCAGGCTTTCAATATGCTGTTGCATAACTTTTTACTTCAGGCGAAGCAATCCCGATGTGCTTTTTAGAGGGAAAGATGGTATTTCGGGGGCTTTTGGATGGGGTTGCTTCGGCTTTCTCTTTATTGACCTTCATGGTCTCTGTTTCTCAATTCTGGGCCCACCCGGACTCGAACCAGGGACCGACGGATTATGAGTCCGCTGCTCTAACCAACTGAGCTATGGGCCCTAATAAAACTAGGAAACACAATATAGTTGATCGAATTTTTTTGTCAAATCATCGTTTCAAAAAGTGTAAAAACCGGTATTTAGGCCTACTGTTCTTACCGGAAGACAAGAAGATTTTCGTTTCTGGGGTCCCATGAACCCCTTACTTTAAATACCGACGAGAGAAGCTTTTCCGAAAGCACGCGGGACGGTCCTCCCAAGGCTGCGACTCGTCCATTCTCAAGTACAAGGATCCTTTCGCAGAACTTGCTCGCAAGATCAAGGTCGTGGAGAACGGCCACGACCCCTTTTCCTTCTTGCGCTAGCGACTCGAGCAGTTCCATGAGGGCGAACTTGTGGTGTATGTCAAGGTGGGAGGATGGCTCGTCAAGGAAAATAAAATCGGTTTCCTGTGCAAGAACCCTTGCGATCGACACTCTCTGCTGCTCTCCTCCCGAGAGTGTCGTTACTTTTCTTCGAGAAAACCCTTTCAAGTCCACAAGCGAAAGGCAATCCTCGGCGCGCTTTATATCTTCTTTGCTTTCGCTTTCGAGAATTCCTAGGTACGGATACCTTCCCGTAAGTACTACCTCAAGCACGCTCAGCGGAAAATCGAAATACGAGGTTTGAGGGAGAAACGATATTTTTTTGTAAAGTTCTTTTGCTTCGTATCCCGAGATATTCTCTCCATCAAGCAGGATGCGGCCTCTGGTGGGATTGATTATACGGGCAAGAAGGCGAAGAAGCGTGGATTTCCCCGCGCCGTTGGGGCCGACTATGCCCAGAAACTCGTTTCTTTTGATCTCGAAGCTTACGTCGTCAACTATGATTTTTCCGTTTACTCCGTAACTGAGTCCCGATGTTTTTAAGGGTTCTCCTTGCATTCTACGCAATTCCCCTCCCGCTGAAATTTCGCCTCAGCAGAAACACGAAGAAAGGAACTCCGATGAAGGAAGTGATTATCCCGAGACGAAGTTCCTCAGGGCTCATGACGGTTCTTGCTATAAGGTCTGCTACAGGCAGAAATATGGCTCCGGCGATAAAACTTGCGGGCAGGAGCCGGCGATGATCTACTCCGATTAGCAACCTTATTGAGTGCGGAATTATAAGTCCGACGAACCCCACGATGCCGCTTACCGCCACGCTTGCTCCAACTATTAGGGAACTCAGGACTATGAGATGTTTGGTTGTTTTCTCTATGTCGATACCGACGGTCTTCGCTGTCTCGTAGCCTAGGAGTCTTGCGTTTAGGTTCTTAGCGTAAAAAAGCAGCATGATCGAGGCGGCAAGCACGGGAACCGCGGCCATTGCAAAATGCATCCAGGTGCGCGAGTCGACTCCACCCATTATCCAGAAGAGCATTTCCTTCATTGACCACGCGTTTGACACCGAAAGCACGAAAGTCGTGAGAGAGACAAAAAGTGTTCCTAGAGCTACCCCGCAGAGAAGAAGCGTCGTATTCTCGACAAAACCCCTGTAACGTGATATTCCGTAGACTGCGTATGCCGTGAGAAGTGTGCCTGCAAACGCTGCGAGAGGGAGCAGAAGAAACCACTGCTGATGAATACCTGTGTAGATTGCCAGAACGGCGAAAAAAGCCCCTCCACTTGACCAGCCCAGTATTCCAGGTTCGGCCAAGGGGTTTCTGAACATCGCCTGCATTACCGCTCCCACAATTGAGAGTCCTCCTCCTATTGTGGCGGCGAGAAGAACCCTAGGGAGCCTAACGTTCCAAACGATAAGTTCCTGTGATTTTTCGATTCCCGCTCCGGTATCAAGCCAGAGCAGCTTGCCGGCTATCACGCTGATTACTTTGTCAAACGGAACGCTCACCGTCCCGAGCGATACGCACACAACGACGGTCAACAAAAGCAGTGAGGCAAGTATTGCATATAGGGAAAGCGTTTTCTTACCGGTCGGCATTGTTCTCTGCTCTGAATATCAGGTTCACCAGATCAATTACGGCCTGTGCCGCATAATGAGACGCGGCGTCCAGATGTTTTCCCGCGACGACTATGATCTTTTTGTCTCTGAAGGCGGAATTTTTGAACATCTGGCCTACAAAATCCGGGTGAGATGGATTATAACTACTTGTAAGCACTAGGTCAGGGTTGTTCTGGATTACGTATTCGGTAGATATGTTGCTGTATCCGCTTAGCCCGAGGCGTGCCGGGAGGTTTATGGCTCCGGAACTTTCTATTATGTCGTTTATGGTTGAGCGTTTGCCGACCGTGAACCCTGGAGCTCCGTAGAAAAGAACCGTCGGGACTTTTGCGTGAGGCGGAATCTTTGCCTTGGCATCCGCGATCTGGGTTTCCATTTTTTTTACGAGGTTTTTCGCCGCAGCTTCCTCGCAGACAGCTTCTCCAACTAGTTTTATATTCTTTTTTATACTCTCAAGAGAGACGATTTTGTGGAGCACCAGTACTTTTATCCCCGCTGCCTCAAGATGTGCCCGTATGTTCGGGTTGGTGTGATCCGCGACTATCACGAGATCCGGAGATTTTACAATTACCTGCTCGAGGTTTGCTTGGACCTGTGGAATTCCCCGCGCTTTTTCCACGACATTTGAGATCAGAGGGTCGGTCGAGAAATAGGTAAGCGCAGCTATTTTTTTTCTGTCGCCGATTATATCGACTAGGATTTCATCTGAAGCCAAAGTGAGCGATATTATGCTTTTTGGGCAGGGCGGTTTTGCTAGGCATACAACTGGCGCGGCGAAGAGGGCAAACAGGAACGCCGCGAACAGATTTCTGATACTCACCTTGAAAATCAGGCTTTTCCTTACGGGTTCAGGATGACTTTTCCGAACTGCTGGCGGTCTTCGAGAATTTTCTGCGCCGCAGCTGTTTCACTCAGGTGAAACCTGCTATGTATCGAAGGTTTCAGGGCACCTTCCTCAGCAAGCTGTGCGACTTTTTCGAAGTGTTCCGCCCGGGCGTTAAACACCGTTACTCCCAGTACGGAGAGGTCTTTCATAATAAGCGGGCCGAGGGCTGCTTCCGTGGCGCCACCCCCGGCAACTCCGATCAGCAGAAGTTTTCCCCCGGGGGCTAGGTACTGCGTGTTCTCTTTCCACACCGAAGCTCCCACGGGATCGAAGATCATGTTTATCTTATGCGTTTTTGTAATTTTCTTTAGTTCTTCTCCGAGGTCTGAGGAGTTATAGTTTATGGTGACGTCGGCTCCGATTTCTTTTGCCTTCTCAAGTTTTTCGTCGCTTCCCGCGGTAGCTATCACGAAGGAGTCGAAGAGCTTGGCTACCTGGATCGCCGCGCTTCCGGTTCCGCTTCCCGCCGCGTGCACAAGCACTGTTTCTCCCTTGGCGATATTCGCTCTTTCGCAGAAGCCGTACCAGGCGGTGACGTAGCAGGTTGGAAGGGTCGCCGCGTCGTCAAAGGAGAGCCCTTCGGGAATCGATACCACGTTGGATGAAGGTATCTTTACATATTCGGCGAATCCTCCGTGGAGATTGACCCCGACTATCTCAAGACCCCTTTCCGAGCGCACGGCCGGCATGATCATGACCCGATCGCCCGTTTCCACGTCAGACACGTCCTCGCTTTTCTCGCATACAATGCCCGCCACGTCTACTCCCCCCACGTGCGGCAGGGGCACTGGACGGGGTGATTTCCCGCTTCTGAGCCTCAGGTCGACGAAGTTTATGGAGGAGGATTTTACCTCTACAAGGACTTCTCCCGGTCCAAGTTCCGGCTTACTTACCTCTTCGTATTTAAGAACGTCAGTTTCTCCGAATTCGTGATAGATAATCGCTTTCATTGTTACGAACTCCTTTGGAATATTTGCTGCAATTAAGGTACTTGGCTTTGCGGGTTTGGCAATAACGGGAGCTATACTGTCGATAACCTAATAAGTTGCGAACCTTCTAGGGACCTGTGACACGATCAAAGACTTTTATAGAACAGGGGCGGGGAATAACAATCCGCCGAAAAGAATCCAGGCTATAATCAGTGTCCAGATGATGTTCATTCCCTGCGCTATGAGAAACGCATAGGCGGGACGGCCTTCCTCCATGCTGACCAGGGTGGAAAAACGGGTCTCAAGGCCTATACAGACAAATGCAAGGGCGAACCACCAGCCGCGAAGCCCTTTCATGAGCCCCTTGGTCTGCGAAACAAGATCGTCCCCAACTGCGAAGGAAAAAAGAAGAGATGCCGCCATGAAACCCAGAATGAACTTTGGGAAGCGCTCCCAGATGACCCCGATCGACGGCTTTACCCCTTCATCCGCTCCCTGGCGAAATGTCCACCAAAGAGAAAGAGCGAAAGCTGCTAGACCCAGCATGGCGTTCTGCGAAAACTTCACCACCACGGCAGCGTTCATCGCCGATTCTCCCACCAGTTCCCCCGCGGCTACCACGGCTCCTGTGGTGTCAATGGTTCCTCCGATCCATGCTCCTCCGATCACCGCAGGAATTTGGAAATGCTCTACAGCCCAAGGCATGATGAGCATCATGGGGACGGCCACTATGAGAACGAGAGAAGTTACGTAGGAGAGCTTCTTTCTGTCTCCGCCTATGGCTCCGCAGGCTGCAATGGCGGCAGAGACTCCGCAGATGGAAACGGCCGTGGAGAGCATGGCGGCAAACTCGGAATCCACGGCAAGCCTCCTGCAGATCCAGTAGCATGCGTACCAGATGACGAGCACAACGAACAGGGCTTGCAGAATTCCCGCCGACCCCGCGGAGAGTATCTTGCCGAACAGGATTCCGGAACCCAGAATTATAAGCCCAATCTTGATGTAGTACTCGGTGCGGACCGCCTCTCGGAAGCGATCGGGGAAAACATTGCCAACGAACATTCCGATTAAAAGAGCAAAGATGACATAGCTTACGCCCCATTCCTTGGCCATTGCGTTTCCGGCGAGAAACTTGGACGCCCACGCAAGTGCGAAGACTAGGGGAAAGCCCACGACGTAGCGGGTAACCGACCCGCCCATCATACGGATTCCAAAGCTTGAAAAAAACAAAAAGACCACTCCCAGCGAAAGGGAAAGAGAGATGTTCTTTGCGCTTAAGACCTCGCCCAGAGAATCCGGGGCCCACGAAAACTTGGGAAGAGAAAGATAGGGAAAAAGAAGCCCGAGGGCTATAAGGATGAAAGCCGGTCCGAAAACCACCCAGTCTTCGGAGAGTCCGTGGTTTTCCTCGGGGGAGTCTGCTGCTTCATTTTCCATGCAGGTAAGATTGACATGAACTCCTGATTTTTCAACATTTTGCTGCCGACTTACTTGCCGGGATGTAGAGAACTGTTCGTAAGCCGTTCCCCTTTTCGCCAGCTCCAAGGCACGACGAATTCCCCGGCCCACACACCGCGGCTGTTTTCGCGGGCCTCCTGCTCTGCGGAGACGTAACGGCGTGAGTAGCGCCTGTAAGCGAGTGCGTAGCCGTTTTGGACCATCCAGCTGTTTAAGTCAACCTCGTTTATGTAGCAGGTTCCGAGAAAGCGTCCGTAGCGGTCGCGCTTTGTTCCCTCGCACGTAATGGAATTGCGCCCTATTTTGTTTCTAAGAGCTGCGGTTGAAACAATGCCGCAGTCATAGCTTTTTCCGGAAGCATCTTTGCAGCGCTGGTTTCTTTCCGGTGCGTCAATTCCTTCGAGTCTGATCCGTTCCCCCGAAACTTTGACCGTATCGCCGTCTGTTACATAAGGCTTGCCGGTCAGGGTCTCGGCTTCTGCTGACGCCGGGCAAAGCAGCAGAAGAAGCGTTAAGCACAATGATTGACAGAGCAATCCGGCATTGCACTTTGAATCAGGGGTATTTTTCATTGCCCACTCGACAACTGGCGGTTTATCATTGGGTATTACCGGCGAGCTTTTTCGCCGTCTTTCTTTTTCTTCTTTTTTTCTGTTTTATTATCTTCTGCGCTTTTTTTCTTTCAGCGGAGTCTTCTCCGTGGATCTGCGTTGCGATTTTTTCGGTGAGGCTTCTCCTCGCAAAGAATCTGTTAAGCGCCTGGGAACGCTCTCTCATAACCTTCACGGTAATGCCGCTTGGACGGTGTCGCAGGTGAACGCAAGTGGCCAACTTGTTTACGTTCTGTCCGCCGGGTCCCGAAGATCTCGTGAAAGTTTCCTCGATATCTTCTTCCCTTATGCCAAGACGCTTCATTTCCCGCTCGAGTGCCGTTTGTTTCTCCTTTGAAACTCCGAAGTTTTTCATGATGGCACGGCGGGCCGAAGGCGGATTATCTTACTATCAGTTTCAGAAAATCGGATACCGAGACAAGCCCCACGGGTTTTTCCTCCTCGACCACGACAACGCTGTGGATTCCAGTTCCGGCTAATTCTTCGAATACCTCTTTTACAGATGCGTCCGGGCCGACGGATATGACAGGGCTGCTCATTACTTCCTTCACCATGATACGCCCGGCATCCTCATATATCTTCTCAATTTCTCCCTGGTCAAACCACTGTCCGAAGAGTTCGAGGATTTCGGTTCTCGAGAAGGAGACGGTGGTTTTTTTAGCGATAAAGTCGCTTGCGGCTACGAATCCTGTGAGGACTCCGTCATTGTTAACCACCGGAAGTTGGGCAATTTTGAGTTCAAGCATCTTGCGCGCGCACTGCTCAAGCGAGTCATTCTCCTTGGCGGTGACCACTGGGCTGTTCATTATCTCTTTTACTTTCATCTGTGTATTAGAACCTCTTTTTCCGGACAGATTAAGGATAAGACAGCCGGGGATTTTTGCAAGGCAGCTTGCTCTGGATCTCCTTTCTTGGAAACGCACTGATATGCGTATATAATTCCCCGCTGTGATGGAAACGCAGCGGATCCGTGAGATGATAGAGCAGGGCATTTCAACGTCGTTTGTCGAGGTTGAAGGGGACGGAACGCATTTTCAGGCAGTCGTCGTATCCGAACAGTTCAGGGGCAAGCCGCCTATTGAACGTCACAAGCTTGTTTACGCGGCGCTTGGAGACGCTATGGAATCCGAAATTCATGCCATCTCTATAAAAACCTACACGGACGATCAGTGGGAGAAACTTAAAAAGTAAGGAGCGAGGCAATGTCGGATATACAGAAAAAAATAGGGCGTCAGATCGAAGAGAACCCTATTATCCTTTACATGAAGGGGTCAAAAGAGATGCCGCAGTGTGGTTTTTCGGCGCAGGTGGTGAACATTCTCAACTACTACGGGGTGGATTACGAGACCGTCGATGTTCTTTTGGATCCGAAGATCCGCCAAGGGATAAAGGACTACTCGCAGTGGCCAACCCTTCCGCAGCTCTACGTTAACGGCAATTTCATAGGCGGATGCGATATATGTACCGACATGCATGTAAATGGGGAGCTGGGGGAAATTCTTAAGGAAGACGCCGGGGGCTGAGGAGATTTGGTGGTTGGCTGGTGGGTATTAACATTTCTCGGGGATTCGGTATAATTGCGTTTTCCTGACAATTTTTCACCACTTTGGAGGTTCCATGAAATCGAGACACACGATATCAATAACGGTAGATAATGAAGCCGGAGTACTCTCAAGAATCGCGGGGCTTTTCAGCGCCAGGGATTTTAACATAGAGAGTCTTAATGTCGCGGAAACTCAGGAACCGGGGACGTCCAGAATAACTCTGGTCACAACCGGCGACGAAGCCATAATTCAGCAGATAATAAAAAGGTTCAACAACATGGTCAATGTGATCAAGGTTGTTGACATGACCGAACTTGACCGCGTGGAAAGAGAGATGATTCTCATCAAGGTCGATGCGAAGGTCGATTCCAAGCCGGAAATTCTGCGGATTGCCGACATATTCCGGGCCAAGGTCGTCGATGTGTCTCCAAGATCCTACACGTTCGAGGTTACCGGGGATGAACAGAAGATTCAGGCGTTTGTTGAACTTCAACGACCCTTCGGGATAAAGGAAATCGCGAGAACGGGAACCGTCGCCATGTCCCGGGCGAATAAGAAGAACAAGTAAAGGAGGATATAACCGGTGAAAGTTTACTACGATGAGGATATTGACCCGTCTAAGCTTAAGAAGAAGATTGCGATCATAGGCTACGGAAGCCAGGGTCACGCCCATGCCCAGAATCTAAGAGAGAGCGGAGTCTCGGTCACGGTCGCAGATATTAAGGACAGTCCCAACTGGAAAAAGGCCAAGGAGGCTGGTTTTAACGTGAAGTCGGTTTCCGCCGCTTCCAAATCTGCGGACATAGTGGTTATGCTGGCTCCAGACACTTACCAGCCGGCGATATACCATGAGCATGTCGAAAAGAACTTGGTTGCCGGAAACGCGCTTATGTTCAGTCACGGTTTTAATATTCACTACGGACAGATCAGACCGCCTGCGGGCGTGGACGTGTTCATGGTCGCTCCCAAGGCCCCGGGGCACACGGTAAGGGACCAGTATGTTGGGGGTGCTGGTGTGCCGGGACTCATAGCTGTTCACCAGAACTCGACGGGCGACGCTAAAGATCTTGCTCTTGCTTACGCCAGAGCCATCGGATGTTCAAGGGCGGGAGTTATAGAGACGACTTTCAAGGACGAGACGGAAACCGATCTTTTCGGGGAGCAGTCAGTTCTGTGCGGAGGGCTCACGGCCCTTATCTTGGCAGGATACGAGACGCTTGTTGAAGCCGGTTATCCGCCCGAGATGGCTTATTTCGAGTGCTGCCACGAAGTCAAGCTTATAGTTGACCTCATATACGAGGGCGGGATAGCTAACATGCGTTACTCGGTGAGCGATACGGCCAAGTACGGAGACATAACTAGGGGCCCGAGGCTTATAGACGACTCCGTAAAACAGGAGATGAAAAAAATAATCGGGGAGATTCAGTCCGGACAGTTCGCCTCGGAATGGATACTTGAGAATCAGGCTGGAAGGCCTTCCTATAACGCGCTTCTCAGGCAGGGTGAAGAGCATCCGATCGAAAAAGTCGGCGCCGAGCTTAGGGGAATGATGAGCTCGCTTTTCCAGAAGAAACTGGTCGATAAAGACAAGAATTGATGGATTTCCGATTTGTGAGGGTCGCAAGCGATGGGCTCAGTATAATTTACGTTTCAGCCGCGCTTTGTATTCTCTTCGCGCTTCTGGGTTCTCTCTCTTTATTTTTAGTATTTCTTCTGCTCACCGCTTTTTTCGTCTTTTTCTTCAGGGATCCTGAAAGGGAACTTCCTACACTTGAACCCGGTTCCGTGATCTGTCCCGCAGACGGGAAAATAATAGATATTTCGGAGACGCTTGAAGACGATTATCTTAAGCGGAACGCCCGAAGAATAAGCATTTTTCTCTCTATCTTCGACTGCCATATAAACAGATTTCCCGTTTCGGGTAAGGTAGTCGGAACCACTTATTACCCCGGGGAATTCAAAATGGCTTTTAAGGGTGATTCATCCGAGGCCAACGAGCGGCTTGTCACCCTGATTGAGTGCGAGGGGGAAGTCCAGGTGGTTATAGTCCAGGTGGCTGGTTTTCTCGCGAGAAGAATTGTATCGCGTGCGAAATTCGGCGACGTATTGGAAATCGGGGAAAAATTCGGGATTATAAAGTTTGGTTCAAGGGTGGATGTTTACCTGCCCGAGGATGTGAAGGTGGGAGTTGAGGTGGGGCAGAAAGTCGTGGGCGGCAGGACGGTTATAGCGTGGCTAACTTGAGAAAAAAAAGAAGGAGAAGACATCCCCGTCCGAGGAGGGTTATCCCCCTGCTACCGAGCATGCTCACGACCGTAGGCCTTGCGTTCGGGCTTGCGTCCATAGTGACTTCGATTTCCATCCACGGGGACCGTGCCTCAGCCGTAGTTTCTGAGGAATGGCTTTTTAATCGCTTCTGGTGGGCAGCGGGATTTATCGGCATGGCGGTACTTGTCGACATGCTTGACGGCAGAATAGCAAGAGCTCTTAACTCGGAGAGCCGCTTTGGCGCGTCCTATGATTCGCTCTGCGATCTTGTATCGTTCGGGGTCGCCCCGGCAGTGCTTCTTTACGTTTGGGGGCTTTCGGAATATGGAAATCCGGGACTGATGGCGATGCTTTTCTACGTGGTCTGCGCAGCACTTAGGCTTGCGCGTTTTAACGTGCAGTTTACAACCAAGGAAAAGCGCATGTTCACGGGTCTTCCGAGTCCTATGGCTGCGGGACTTATTCTCTCTCCGATACTCCTTCTCTCTGAGTTTCAGATCGTTGCTACCCCACTTATGAAATCTTTTTATCTTTTCTTCGTTCCTGTTGTGGGACTTGTTATGGTTAGCGAGGTTCCATACAGAAAGTTCCCGCGAATTGCCAGATTTGGACCTTTCAGCACTCTTGTTGCGGGCTCCATAATAATTGCGGCGCTTATTACCAATCCCGGAGTGATCGCGGTCGTTATAACTTACTGCTATTTTATCCTCGAGCTCGGACGTTGTGCCTGGAAGCTGGCCGCGAAGGCTACATCGCGGGACAAAGAGTCAGAAGCCTTGGCCAGCGACGAGTCCTAGGGGTTTTCCCTCTGGAGGCTGGAGTCGATGAAAGGGGTTTTCAAATTACTTTTTTTATTCATTCTGATTACGGGAGCAAGTCTTATGAGTTTAAATGCCCAGACCTTTGCGGTTGTCGAAGGAGTAACGAAATATAGTCTTTCTAACGGCATGACCGTGCTTCTTGAGAGAAACGATTCTTCTCCGGTTGTCGCCGTTAACGTGTGGGTGAAGACCGGAAGCGCATGCGAGGTGGAGGGCGAGTACGGCCTCGCGCATGTGCACGAACACATGCTTTTCAAGGGGACAGAAGGAAGACGGGTCGGCGAGATAGCCGGGATGGTCGAGGCGGGAGGCGGAGACATAAATGCGTTTACTTCCTTTGATGAGACGGTTTACTACATCGTAAGCGCGCGGCGCTTTCTGCCTATGGCTCTCGATGTGCTCTCAGACGTCATGGAGAACTCGACTTTTGACCCCGCGGAGCTTGAGAAAGAGCTTGAAGTTGTCCAGGAAGAGATAAGAAGGGGAGAGGATTCTCCCTCAAGGGTAATCAGCCAGAAGCTTTTCTCCACGGCCTACAGCGTTCATCCCTACGGAAGGCCCATAATAGGAACCAAGCAGAGCGTGGGGAGCTTCACCAGAGACGGAGTACTGGATTTCTACAGAAAGTGGTATTCTCCGGACAACATGATTCTTGTTGTGGTCGGGGATTTTGATCCTGAGGGAATAAAGGACGCGGTTGCCCGGACTTTCGGAAAAATAAAGAAAAGAAAAACTCCTGAGTGCAAACTTCCCCCGGAACCCGAGCAGAAACGCACAAGAACTTTCGTTATCGGCCGCGACGTAAACACGGGCTACTTCAGCTTTGCCTTTCATACCCCCTCGGCGAGCCACGCTGACACTCCCGTTCTTGACGTTATAAGCGGCATACTCGGTACCGGGGAAAGCTCCAGGCTCTACAGAGAACTAAAGGAGCAAAACGCCACCGTAAACGACATATACGCCTACGCCTACAGCCTCAAGGAAAACGGTCTTTTCCTCGTGGGCGGAGTTTTTGATCCCGGTAAAGTGGAAAAAGCCTCAAAGGAGATAGTGGCAGAGATAGAGCTTATAAAAAACGAACCCGTCGGGGCCGAGGAGCTTGCCCGCGCCAAAACTAACATAGAGAGGGACTTCATCCGCGCCAAGGAGACCATGCAGGGACAGGCGAGAAAGCTTGGTTACTTCGAGCTTGAAACGGGAGATTACGGCTACGAACGCCTCTACCTTGAGAGGGTGAGGAATGTTACCCCAGAAGACATATTGCGGGTGGCCAGAGAATACTTCAAGCAGAAAAACCTCACCGCGGGAGTGCTGCTTCCTAAAGACAAAACCAAGGGGGTTGAGAAGGGCTTCAGGAAAGCCCTTGTTTTTCCTGGAGCGACTCAGGAAAAAGAAAAGAAAAAAGCTTCCTCAACGCAGGCGGAATTTAAGAAATACGAGCTTTCAAACGGAATCCGGGTTCTTTTGAAACGTAACCCTGCCGTTCCACTTTTCTCCGTTCACGCGGCTTTCCTGGGCGGTCTCAGATATGAGGACGAAAACACAAACGGAATTTCGAACTTCATGTCCGGGATGTTCACCCGTGGTACCTCGAGCCGCTCCGCAGAAGATATAGCCACTCAGATAGAAGGGCTGGGGGGAACGGTCGACGGCTTTTCTGGGAAAAACAGCGTTGGGGTGACTCTCTCAGCCTTAAGTGAGAACTTTGAAGGGGCAATGGATATTTTCTCAGACGTGATACTTGATCCTTCTTTTTCCGATGAGGAAATGGAGAGAGAGAGAAGGGAAATCCTGGCCGCTTTGGAAAAACAGAAGGATAACCTCACGGGAAAGGCGGTCAGGAATTTTCTCAGGACCCTTTTCCTCAAGCACCCCTACAGGTTCAACGTTCTGGGAACCGAGGAAAACGTAGACGGATTTACCTCGGCCGATGTCCGGGAGTTTTACAAAAAAGTCATAAGGCCCGAGAACATGGTTATTTCCGTTGCGGGTGATATTGATGCGGAGAAAACCCCTGCCCTTCTTGAAAAACTGTTTGGTAGCATGAAGCAGGGCGTCTTCGAAAAGATCCGGCCGCCCCGCGAATCTGCGCTTTCTGCTGCGAGGGAAATCGTCGAGTTTGAGAGAGACAAGGCCCAGACCCACATCATCGCGGGTTTTCACGCCCCGGGGTTTAAAAGTCGCGACCGCTATGCGTTCGAGGTGCTGAATTCGGTGCTCTCAGGTCAGGGGGGAAGGCTCTTCATTGAGCTTCGGGACAAGAAAAGCCTCGCCTATGCCGTTACCTCGTTCTACGTTCCTGGGATGGAAGGTGGCTATTTCGGCGTCTATATAGGAACTGCTCCGCAGAAGGAAAAAGAGGCGCTCGGAGCGATAAAGGAACAGCTCCAGCTTGCCTTGGAGGGTATCGGGGAACATGAGCTTGAGAGGGCGAAGAACTACATAGTCGGCAGCTTCGAGATAGGGCTTCAGAGGAACTCCGCCCAAGCGTCCACGGTCGGATTTGACGAACTTTACGGAATAGGTACTTACGAATACAGAAAGTTCCCGGAGAAGATCCTTTCTGTTACGGCTGATGACGTAGCTAGGGTGGCTAGGAAGTACATAAATCCTGAGACAGCTGCGGTTTCCATCCTGAAACCCGAAGGAGATTCCACTGAGAACAGGTAGCAGGGATCCTGTTTTTCCCAGTTCAGGGAGAGAGTTCTGTTTTTTAAGGACTCTCGGGCAGAGGAGTATAGAAGCGCGTCGTCGGGTAAGCGAAATCGATGTCGGAATGCTTTCCAAACTCGGTTAGTATCGCTTCCCAAATAGTTTGTTCGGAGCCTCTTTTCTGTCTCGGATTTATTATGTATCTGATTGAGAAAAGCACTCCACTGTCTCTTGTCGACATGTAAACCGCCGGGGTTAGCTTCGAGAAATGTATCATGTATCTCTCGGCGGCTAGGCGGAGCTGTTGTTCAGCCTGCCCTGAAGAAGATTCAATTTTTTCTTTTGCTATTCTCTCAAGAATTTCACGGGTCTTTTTCCAGTCGCTCTCAAACGTTACGAGGACATGTATCTCATTCCATATATAGTTAAACGCGCCGTGGTAATTCGCGGTTCTCTCCTTCAGCACATGACTGTTGGGAATATGTATGATCCTGCCCGTACTCTGTTCAGCTTCAACCCAGTTTCCGACCTCGACTATGCTGAACTGAAAAAGCCTTAAATCTATTACGTCCCCCTTGGTTTCTCCTATCTGTATGCGGTCCCCTATTACGAAGGGTTTTCTCCAGAGGATGAAGAACCAGCCTGCAATGTTGGCTATGGTCTCATGAAGTGCTATGGCGAGACCGGCGCTCGCGATACCCAGATAGGTTCCTATGGGGCCCAGGCCCTTTATCCACAAGCTGCCGACCAGTATTATGGCAAGGAAGGCGTAGATGTATCCTATAATGCGTTTTGAGTAATAGACTGTCCTGGGATCTTTCGTGTTCTTGGTTATGATCGAGATCAGGATTTTTCTTAGGAAGAACAGTATTGCCACTATCAGAATAGAAAGCACCAGGTTTTCTATCTGCGAGCTGTAAGCATTGTTGTATTCCCTGAGGTGATTTATTAGATTTTCCACAACTTCAAAAATAAACGATCTTAGCTGAGAGTTCAAAAGGGCGGGAAATTTTAGCTGCTTGAGACGACGGGCGCCTCGATTTTCATTTATTTTCTTTTCTGTTATTCTGTTTGCGGGCTGCTAGCTCAGCCTGGTAGAGCAGCTGACTCTTAATCAGTCGGTCGTGGGTTCGAATCCCTCGCAGCCCAATTCATTTTGCATCTTACGGTGCTGTCCGGAACCATGATTCCGGGTGCTTGGCGATTTTTGACTGTAAAGGGCGAGAGTGGCGGAACAGGCAGACGCGCTAGATTTAGGATCTAGTACCTTAGGGTGTGAGGGTTCGACTCCCTCCTCTCGCAGAAAAACGCTTTACGTGATTCTCAAGATATGCGCCTTCTTGTGCTTTTAGCTTTGCTTCTTTGTTCCTGCTCCCACGGTACGGAGAATCTTTACGAGAGATCTTTTTACTCGATGGGTTCAACGGTGAAACTTAAGTTTTATTCCCCGAGCGAAGAACTTTTTCACCGGGTTGTTGATGCCTGCGTGAAGAGAACCAAGGAAATAGACCGGCTTTTCAGTAACTACAGGGATGACAGTGTTCTTGCTGAGGTGAACAGGAATGCGGGAGTTGCTCCCGTTTCCGTTCCCACAGAGTTTCTACGTCTCGTGCGGACCTCGATTAAGTACTCAGAGCTTACCGAAGGGGCTTTTGACATAACTATCGGCAGTCTTTTCGAACTCTGGGGGACTGAGACCAAGGCGGGGCGGTTACCCGGCCGGTCACGGATCCGCGACGCACTTGGGTGTACGGGTTTTCGGAAAATAAAGATAGACGAAGTTAAATCCCAGGTTTTCCTTGACGGCGACTGTGTCAGACTCGACTTCGGAGCTATAGGAAAAGGCTATGCGGTTGACGAGATGGTAAATATCGCCAGGCAAAACGGGATCAAGAGGGGGCTTGTGAATTTCGGGGGAAACATATACGCAATGGACCCCCCCGCAGGCAAAAAGTTCTGGGATGTGGGAGTGAGAAAACCCGGGAGCGGAAGCGAAATCATCTCGAAGCTTGACCTTGTGGACAAGGGTGTCGCGACTTCAGGAGATTATGAGCGCTACTTTGAGCACGATGGGAAAAGATACTCCCATATAATTGATCCCAGGACGGGTTGGCCGGCTGAGGACGTGACTTCCGTTGTAGCCGTTTCCAAAACCGCTACGGAAGCCGATATCTTCTCGACTGCCGTTTCGGTTCTGGGTCCGCGTGGCGCGAAGATGTTTGCCAGGAAGGATAAATCACTGGGTTTTCTCGTCGTTTGGAAAAGCGGAAAGAAAAAGTCCTGCTTCGGGTCTTATGCGTGCCCGTAGGGTGCAGGGGAGTCACTGCTGCTTCGGATATTCTGGTTTTTTTCTGTAGAGATAAAACGTTACGAAAATGATCAGGTAAAGAAGAGATATCTGAAGGACAACAAAAGAGCCGATTTTAACATAGGCAAACTCGGGGCTTACATATCTTACTAGCCAGCCGCCGGCTATATCGAGGAAGGCCGAGCCGTAAGACGCTATTATGACGAGAAGCTTCTCAGCGGAGCTTCTGTTAGTGAAAAGAAAGAGATGATTTAGCGTTACAAGTAAAACGGCCATTGAGAAAAAGTGGAAATGGGCTTCTTCAAGCAGTCCAAGGTAGCTTCTCGGAGGCCTGAAACTCTCCTCGGAACCCCTGTAGTACTCAACAACGCTTTCATAGCTGAACCCCACCTTAAGGAAAAGCAGCAGGTTTGTTAGCCACAGAAAGAGGAAGAAAATAGTCGTGAGCAGAACGACAAGTTTTAACAGATCGTTTTTTCTTATGTCCGATGAAATGAAGAATTTCATTTTTCTCTCCTGGATAGAAGTTATTGATCAGCCGTAGTGCCGAACATAACCCTGTAGACTGCGAGGACTCTTCTCGTGGCTTGCGAAAAAGATACCGCACTTATCGTGGCTCCGGTAATATTGGGAACTCCTTTTCCTACCTTCATTCTGTCCATCTTGGTTTTTTCCAGGAACAAGTTTATCCATTTTCCGCTCGGCATGTAATCTGTGGGTTCGAAAAATGCGAGAGTTTCGGCGTGGCGAAGCGTCCCATCGGGATTTATTACGAACATTACGGTTTCGGTCAAGGTACGAAGAGTGTGGGTATCGATAACCGCGTAGCCTGTCTCTTTTGCGCCGGATTTCGCTATGTAGAAAGTGTAGAGTCTTGAATCTACCTCTACCCTGGCCATTTCACGTACGCTTTCGGCCTGGGGCTTGGTGAGAAAAACGTGTCTTTTTTCTATTTCTTCTGCTTCAGGGAAAAGGAGCTCAAGCGCCTTGCCTTTGGTAAGAAAGACCTTGGCGGAGACATCTCCGGCACCATGCAGAAAAAACAAAAGCGTTATTAAGATAAGGATTCTCATATTCATGATGAAAGAAGGGCAACATTCTATCTGAATATTGCCCTTTTGAAGAGAGAGAAAGAGAGAAAAAAAAGAAGCATAAACCCGCGCCCGTTTATCGCGGATTTAAGTTCTGCATACTAAAACACATATCCAATCCCGAAGTTGTACTGGTCCTTTGCCTGACCCGCGGCGGTATCAAGATTCTGATACTCTGCCTTTATGACCACGTTTGGAATCGGCTTGTAATTTATCCCGATAGTGTACTGGGTTCTGTCGTTCGCTGGATTTCTCTCATATCCGGCGGGAACCTTCTCCTGGGTATCAAATTGTTCATATCGGAAAAAAGGCGCTAGGTACTCCATGTATTTGCTTCCAGAGTTAAGCGCGGAGAAAATGTTATATGCTCCTAGAATATACCAGCCGGACTGTTCCTCCCCGACGGATTTGTTGCCTTCATACTCTTTAAGTTGGTTTATAAGCGCGGCGTCATCAAGACTGGTCCAGACTGCTAAAGCCTTCAGGTCTAACCCTGCATACTGAAACTGTCCGTCAACCGAGTACATCTGGAAGAGGCCGTCTATAGTCTGGCCGTTAACTTCCTCGTCCTGACCGGTGTTACCGTAGTACATGGATCCTCCGATTCTGATTCCCGGAATAGGATCGTACTCAAGCCTTCCGACAAAAGCCATGTCCTCGAATCTTGCCCTGTTTCCCTTGATTCGAAGACTTCTGTTATCCGATGCCTTGAACCCCCGAGCATCGGCGCTCGACATCACGTAGGCCCTGTAAGAAAGCTCTCCGCCGCTGCCCAGATCAAACGTTCCATGTGCCCCGGCTCCAGACTCTCTCCATGTGCTCGGAATTATCCGTCTCTCCACCTCGGGTCGCCCCACTCCGTAAAACGTTGTCGGCTCATGAATCTCGTTTACAACTCCGAAAGGAGTCAGCAGAAGCCCACCCCGAAGGTTAAGCTCATCCCTTATAAGGAAATCGACGTACGCGAACTCAACCGAGGCCGATCCTGATTGTCCATCTTTGTTGCTTCCCGTCGTACCGTGCTCGAACTCGATTTCCGAGTTGAAAATTATGTGGTCGTTGTACTTGTAGCCGTTATAGAGAACCAGTCTCAGGGTATCCACTACATCGTTCGCATCCCCCTCTTTTACGTTGCCTATAAGCACCTCACCGTATCCTCCGAACGATATTCCCTGATCAACCCTGTAGACCTTAGAAGCCGCGGGGGCCAAGCCGAATTCCGTCTCATAGACCGTAGGCTCTGTTACCGAAGCGGACTTTATGGCTTCTATCTCATCCGCTAGAACTTTTATCTGTTCCTCAAGCTTTTTTATCTTTTCGTCCGAAGCCGTACCCGCTAGAGAAATCTGCGTACCTCCGAGTGAAAAAATCAGGAAAAAGACAAAAAGCGTTTTCCACCTTTTTGTATAATTAACCATCTGTTGACATCCTCCTTTTGCGACCTGTTAGGGTTGCCTAATTAGTAGATATTATGGATATTACATATCCAGAATGTAGATTAATAACATCCTGGAGTTATGATGTCAATAATTTTTTTTAAAAATATTTGCAGATAAGAAAATCAGCGAAATTACCCGTCTGATTTTCTTCACGGAACTATGTAGATAGGCGAAAATGACGACAATGAGAATTATTGACAATAAAGGTCTAGAATGGTAAAAAATACCTTCCCTGACCCCCAAGATGGGGAGATATTCGCGGACTATGCTTAAAAAAAGTTTCTTCTATTTGTCAGTTCTCATATTTTTTCTTTTTCCCGCGCTCTCTTATGCCGCAGAGATAGACAGGATCCTCTCTCTTGTCGATTACATAGGAGGAGACTACGCAAATGCCGTAAAAGAAGGGAAGATCATAAACGAATTTGAGTATCAGGAGATGCTGGACTTTTCTTCCGTAGCGGCTGGCCTGTGGGAAAAAACGGGTGAGAAGAGAGAAGGAACAGCTGATTTTTCCGAAAAATTCGCACGTCTGCACTCAATTATAGTATCCAAGGGGCCCGTCTCAGAAGTGGAAAGCCTTGCAGGTGAACTGAAGGGGCGGATCATTTCAGTCTATGACATCAAACCCTATCCGGCGAATATACCCGATTACGAAAGCGGAAAAGAGCTTTACGTGAGGAACTGTTCCTCCTGTCATGGGCTCTCAGGAAGGCCGGACGATGCTTTCTCTAAGACCCTCAATCCTCCTCCCACGGATTTCACAGACCCTGATATAAATCTCGGGCTCTCACCTTTTAAAGTTTACAACACCACCACTTTCGGGATCGAAGGTACCGCCATGACCTCGTTCGAAAAGGTGCTTGACGAAAAACAGAAATGGGATGTGGCGTTTTACGTTCTCTCGCTCGGGTATCCAGATATTCCCTCAGGCGGAGGTGCTTCTGGACTTTCCACGGAGAATATTCCCCATGATGTAAGAAAGCTTGAAAATCTTGCCCTGGCCAGCAATGCGGAGATTCTTCTTAATGCCGGAGCCGGGGGCAGTGACGAGGAAGTTCTTTTTTACCTGAGAACCGCTTATCTTCGGGATGGAATTGCTGGAGGTGCATCCGAAGCTATAGCCCATACCCTGAGGAAGCTTGAAGAGGCCATCGATCTTTACGAGGCCGGCAGAAAGGACGAGGCTTTCAAGGAGGCTCTCGACGGGTACTTGGGAGGGTTTCAGAGAATCGAACCTGCCCTGGTATCGAAAAAAAGACCGCTTGTTCTTGAGGTTGAAAAAAAAATGGGATTTTTCAGGTCATTAGTGATGTCCGACCGGGATTCCTCCGAGCTTCATGATCTGAAAGCTAGCATAGAGGAGGATCTTCGCGAGTCGGAGCGCATCCTGCAAGGCGGCTCATCGCTCGGCAAATACCTGAGTTTTGTCAATTCTTTTGCCATAATACTCAGAGAAGCGCTTGAAGCTCTGCTGATAATCGCGGCCATTATCGCCGCTTTAGCGCATTCAGGTAACCGCGGGATGATCAGGTACGTTCACTACGGGTGGGTGCTTGCCCTCTTTGCAGGACTGGCGACGTGGGTTGCGGCAAGAACCATAATAGATATCTCGGGGGCTAGGAGGGAGATTGTGGAAGGAGTGACTTCTCTTCTGGCAGCAGTGATTCTTTTTTACGTAAGTTACTGGCTTATCTCAAAGGCGGACGTAAAAAAATGGAAGGAATACGTCCGCTCCAAAACCCAAGGCGCGCTTACCCGAAGAAGCGGCCTTACTCTTGCTTTCGTCTCGTTCCTTGCTGTCTACAGGGAAGCTTTCGAGACAATGCTTTTTTACCAGGCACTTTTCTTCCAGACAGGTTCCTCCATGCCACACGTGATCTATGGACTTATTGCGGGGGTGGCGGTTGTGTTCGTAATAGGTTTTCTTATGTACAGGTTTACCCTCAGGATTCCTCTTAAATACTTCTTTTCCTTCACGAGCGTTTTCCTCTACCTGCTCTGTTTCATACTTCTCGGCAAGGGAATACTTGAACTCCAGGAGGCGGGAATTATTTCTTCAACTACGGCGGATTTCATTCCTTACATGGATACCCTTGGGATATATCCTTCTTATGAGACCGCGATCCCCCAAGCTGTCCTTCTTCTTGCCTTTTGTTTGTTTGCACGAAATTACGTATACCGGGAAAAACATTCGTAAGCTGCGAGCGACGTTCAAGACATGACGTGCAAAAGGTGTGACGTTCGGTTTTTAACTTCGGATTTAAAAATTCACTTTGAGTTACGGAGCATACTAGAATTTTTCGAATAATGATATATTGTTACCTGAATTCTTTGCTGAGGGGTTTTAGACAAAATGAAGATAGATGTTGAGGATATCGACAGCACCAGAAAAAAGATAAGGGTTTCTCTTTCCTCAGATCAGGTTGCGGAAAAAAGAAATTCCGTGTTCCGTGACGTTATGGGGGGAGTAAGCGTCAAGGGGTTTAGGAAGGGAAAGGTCCCCCGTCACGTGGTCGAGTCAATGTACGGAAAGGAGGTCGATCAGGAAACCGCATCTAACCTTGTTTCGGAAACCTTGTCCGAAGCCCTTGCGCAGCGCTCGCTTTTGCCAGTGACACGCCCCGACATCACGGAGATGGGTGAGGTAAAGACTGGAGAGGACTTCGCCTATTCGGCTGAATTCGAGGTTGTTCCTGATTTTGAGCTTTCTGACTACAGCTCAATTCCGGTTAAGAAAACCGTCCGCCAGGTGACCGAGGAGGATATAGACGCCGAGGTGCAGAAACTCAGGGAAAGGTCTGCGCAGTCAAGGCTTATCGAGGAAGACCGTTCTGCCAAGGAGGGCGATTACCTTTTTGTCGACTACAGCGGCAAGTTTGAAGACGGGGAGACCATAGACGATCTTAACAGGCAGAATGTAAGGTTTTTGCTGGGCGAAGAACAGTTTGCCCCCGAGTTCGAAGAGAACTTGCTTGGGAAGAAAGCGGGCGAGGAAGCTCAATTCTCGGTTTCCTACCCGGAAGATTTCCTAATACCCGAGGCCGCCGGGAAAACCGTCAGTTTCACCGTCAAGATAAATGAGATTCACGACAGGATTCTGCCCGAGGCGGACGATGATTTCACTAAGGATTTTGACGTCGAGGGTATCTCTGAGCTAAAAGAGGCCATAAAAGAGCAGCTTGAGCACCTTCATGAAGACGAACAGCTCTCATCCATGAGGGAACAGATAGTCGACGACCTTCTCTCGAAAAACCAGTTCGACGTTCCTCCGTCGCTGCTTGAAAAGGAAGAGGAGAGCCTTAAAGCGAGATTCCTCTCCGACATGCAGAGAGGCGGAGTCACGGAGCCCGAGATCGGGGAGGACATGGCTCCAAAATTCACCGAGAAGGCCGCCGAGAGTGTCAGGACATCTATAATTCTCGGCCGCATCGCTCAGAAGGAGAACGTGAGAGTTACCCGTAAGCAGTTAAACGAGCACATAGACCGCCTGGCCGCTTCATATAATCTTCCCCCCGATCAGGTGCACAAGGCTTATGAACAGCCGGGGACTATGGAGCATCTGGAATCCCAGATCAAAACCCGAGGGGTTTTGGATCTTCTCTTGGAGCGGGCCCAGATTGAGGAAGTAGAGGGCGAACCCGCGCAGATTGACAAGGAATAACACGCTTAGTTATAATCGGTTCGATGATAACCGATTTCATACCCTATGTTATTGAGCGTACGAGCAGGGGCGATCAGGGCTACGATATTTTCTCAAGGCTCCTTAAGGACAGGATCGTCTTTATAGGTTCCGACATAAACGATGCGGTAGCCAACGTCGTAATCGCCCAGCTCCTTTTTCTTGAATCCGAGAACCCCGAGACGCCTATTTACCTCTACATAAATTCTCCCGGAGGGCATGTTACTTCCGGTCTTGCCATCTACGACACAATACAGTACGTGAAGCCCGAAGTCTCCACCATATGCATCGGGCAGGCGGTCAGCATGGCTGCGGTTCTTCTGGCAAGCGGCGCGGCGGGCAAAAGGTATGCGTTGCCTCACTCAAGGGTGATGATTCACCAGGTGCTCGGAGGTGTTTCCGGGCAGGCAAGCGACATAGAGATACACGCAAAGGAGATCGTCAGGGTGAAAGAGCAGCTCAACTCCATACTTGAGAAGCACACCGGGCAGACTCTTGAGAAGATAGCGAGCGATACGGACAGAGACTTTTTCATGACCGCCCAGGATTCTATTGATTACGGTATAGTGGATGCCATAATTACCGAAAGGGAGGAGGCAACCGGATGAGTCCCAGAAAAAGCAAAGAAGAAACGAAGCACTACTGTTCTTTCTGCGGGAAGAACCAGGAAGAGATCAACAAGCTCATAGCGGGCCACGGCGTCTATATCTGTGATGAGTGCATAGACCTCTGTAACCAGATTATAGCGGAAGAGAGGACCAAGGACAGCGCTTTTCCGAAACCGAAGAAATCCTTTCCGACCCCACAGCAGATGAAATCTTTCCTTGACGGATACATAATAGGTCAGGAAAACGCCAAGAAGGTACTTTCCGTCGCCGTCTACAATCACTACAAGCGGATGCAGTTTAACGAATCCGGTAGGAGAAGAAGCGACAAGGTGGAAGTGGAGAAAAGCAACATACTTCTCATAGGCCCAACGGGTTCAGGAAAAACCCTGCTTGCGCAGACGCTGGCCAAGATTCTCGACGTTCCCTTCACCATAGTGGACGCTACCTGCTATACGGAAGCTGGCTATGTGGGCGAGGACGTGGAAAACATGATAGTGAGTCTCCTTCAGGCGGCAAACTACGATGTCGAAAAGGCTTCCCGTGGAGGCATTATCTATATAGACGAGATAGACAAGCTCACGCGCAAATCAAGCGACAGTCCCTCGATCACGAGAGATGTCTCGGGAGAGGGTGTGCAGCAGGCGTTGCTCAAGATAATGGAAGGGACTCTGGCAAATGTTCCTCCCAAGGGGGGAAGGAAGCATCCGCAGCAGGAATTTACCCAGGTGGACACCACGAACATTCTTTTCATATGCGGCGGTGCTTTCTGCGGCCTTGAGGATATTATCCGCGCGAGAATCGGGGAGAAATCCATCGGCTTCGGAGCTAAATTGTCAGACAGGACTGCGGAGGACGAAAGCAACTTTCTCAACAAGGTCCAACCTGAGGACCTCGTTCAGTTCGGACTGATTCCCGAATTCGTCGGGAGGGTCCCGATTATCGCCAGTCTGAGCGAACTTACCGAAGAGCAACTGATCGAAATTCTGACCGAACCCAAAAACGCTATCGTGAAGCAGTTTGAGAGGATGATGGAAATCGAGAAGGTGCAGCTGGAGATAACGGAAGATGCGAGAAAGGCCATTGCCGGGGAAGCCGTCTTGAGAAATACCGGGGCCAGGGGGCTTCGGGCCATCATAGAAGCGATTATGCTTGAGGTCTTCTATGAAGTGCCTTCGCTGCAGGGAGTAACGCGCTGTGTGATTGACGAGAGCGTTATAGCCGGGCGCAACGATCCCAAGTTTTATTTTGAGAAGTCGGATGAGGAAGCCCAGAAGTTGCTAGGAACATAGAAAATTTCTTGCGGGCGGAAGTTTCACTGCACCCGTGCCCCAAGGGCTCCCTTCTGAAACCGCTAATCCCGAAACCGATGATTGACAAGGAACTGCTTGAAATTCTTGTGTGTCCTGAGACCGGGGAACCTCTTGAAGAGGCCGGTCGGGAGATCATTGTGCGGCTTAACGAACTTGTTGAGCTCGGAACTCTGGTTGACAGGTCGGGAGAGCGGGTTTCCGAGAAAATCGAAGGGGGTCTTATTTGCCGCGGCGGGGAATATCTCTATCCCGTAAGGGAAAATATACCGATTCTGCTAATTGAAAATTCTATTCCCGTTGCTTGATTTGTCGCTTGTCTGGCGAGGCACAATGTGCGCCTGCTGAGCCGGGCGTTTGATGTCGCGTTGTAAGTTCTGTTACGTACTAAACTGATGACTTCGATTTTTCGTGCAGTATTATGTTATAATTCCTGACAAGAGGGGGCATCGAAATGATTAAAAGGAAGTTCCAGTCCGCAATGAAGGGGTTCTTGTGCCTGTTTCTCGCAGGTTTACTCTTGGCATCGCTCGGCGGCGGCGACGCATCCGCGCAGGACGACGACACAGTCGCACAGAATGTATTCGGGGTAAGCGGCGTATTTCTCAAAAAAATCACGGTCACGGCCCGAAAACGGGAGGAGCTGATTCAGGATGTTCCCCTGTCGATTACCCATTTCAGTTCGGAACAGCTTGAAACCCTTAAGGTAAACGATCTTGAAAGTCTCACGGTGCGCATGCCCAACGTGGCGCTTGACGATGCCATCTCGGGACTGTCAATAGCCAACTTTTCCATCCGTGGCGTAGGAATAAACGAATCCATAGCGTCTGTTGATCCGACAGTGGGAGTGTTTGTCGACGGCATATATATGGGGCAGATAAGCATCGTTTTATTTGATACCTTCGATGTTGAAAGCATAGAGGTGCTGAGAGGACCTCAGGGAACGCTCTTCGGGCGGAATGTCACTGGGGGGGCCATACTGATTAACACCAAGAAGCCGGGAGATGTTTTTGAGATATCAGCCCGCACCTCGTTTGAAGGAGGGGGTGAGAGTCTTAACAGCTACTACATGGGCACGATCGGAGGCCCGATCAGCGAGACGGTAAGCGTGAAGGTAAGTGCGTATACGAATCAGGATAACGGCTGGTTTAAGAATCTCCACACGGGCGAGGCTTTCGGAGAAAACGACATACGGATGGTACGACCGATGATTGTGTGGAATCCGACGGATGACGTAAGTCTTGTTCTGCGCTACCAGTACGAAAGCACGAGGAACGACGGCACTGCTTCACAGAACCAGCGCGACTTCGACCTCAATAGTCATGATTTTAGCATTGACGAAGAAGGCTTCAGGAGGCATAAACATCACTTTTTCACCGCTCAGCTGGACTGGGATGTGGATTTCGGAGACGGCACCGTGACCAATATATTCGGTTTTTACGATGCGGAAGGTACCGCTTTGCTTGATATCGATTCTACCCCGGAAAACGTTTTCAGCATACGCGGATGGACCCCATACAGGCAGTGGAGCAACGAACTGCGCTACGCAGGCAGATTCTTCGAAAGTCTCCACGCGACGACTGGTCTTTATTACTTTACAAACGAGATAAACTACCATGATAGCCGTTATATATTGGGAGGAGCTTTGACCCAAAACTTGGGAGGGGATTATTTTGTTGATACCCTGGGCGTGTTTCTCTCGCTTGATTACGATCTTACGGATCGTGTAACGCTTATCTCGGGCACCCGTTACAGCCATGAAAAGAGGAAGGTGGAGACCGTTTCCGCTACCGCGGTGCCATGCAACGTCGCGGTCGGACCGGCATGCGAGTTTGATTTCACCGACGAGGAGACCTGGAACAGCTGGTCGCCCAAGCTCGGCGCCGTCTACCATATAAGTGGAGGAGCTAACATTTACGGACACTGGACCAGGGGATTCCGCTCCGGAGGCTATAACCTGCGGAACAGTTTCCCCCCAGATCAGGAACTCCCGGGGCCGTACGATGAGGAAAGAATCGATACCTTTGAGGCGGGATTCAAGATATCCACAAACAGGGGGATCTTAAACGGCGCGGTTTTCTATAACATGATCGACGATGTGCAGCGGATAATAACTCTTCCTAGATCGGCCAGCGTGTTCGCACAGGAGATTCGCAACACTGCGGATGTGGAAGCCTTCGGCTTTGAACTTGACGGACTGCTCGCCGTTACCGGGAACTTTTTTCTTCTGGGTTCGATCGGATACGCAGATCCCGAGTACACCAAAATAAAATATGACCTTAATGTAGATGGCGTTCTTGACAAAAAAGACCTGGCTCTTGAACTTCCTCGGGCCGCGAAGCTGACCTGGAGCGTTGGCGCGACTCATAACGCCGGATTTGCGAACTGGGGGAAGATGACTTCAAGGGTAAGCTATTCGTATCGCGACAAGTCATATCTGACGGATAACAACGTAGGATATACTCCCGAGCAGAACATTGTTGAAGCCGGAATTGACATCGCCCCGATGAACGACAGGTTTTCAGTCGGATTCTACGGAAAGAACCTCCTTAACGAAGTCAGGCACGGAAGCTATCAATCGCTTGACAATCCTCTCTTTCCACAATTGGGAGGTTCATTCGCGCCGCTTTCCAAGGGCAGGACCTTCGGCGTGCAGCTGACCTACCGGTACAGGTGACGGAAAAAAGGAGACACACGTGCCGGTGAATGTCATGTCCGTGATTCTGATGGATCTGCGTGTGCCCGGACGAGTCCAGCATCTTTTTCCAAGACAGGGACGCATTTCGAACCACGTGCGGTAAATATCTTTCAGCCCGCCAGCGGTCAGATTAACGGGTTTCTGGCGGAATCCCCCGGGGGAGCGTGGCGGGAGGAATTGCCGTCGGTCTCGCCATAATTGTTCACGGAGTCGGTGCACGGGCTCGGAGCGGGCAAGATTGACGGACGCCGGTGTCGGCGCCGCGGCGGTTGTTACTCAAAGTAAAGAGTATGCTCGACCGGGTAGATTTCCCCTGCCTGCCGGCAGATGGCGGAGGGAATGCCTGAATTTCTCCGCGTTCGTCCTGCTGCGTACTGAAACCCTGGGCCGGAAGCGTGCTCGTCACAGGCCAGACATGAGTTCAGGTTCCCCCGCTCGTCGGCATGCGCGTCGTCCATGTCATTTGTCAGCATGTTCCAGAGCCCGTAGTGCTCCACGCAGGTCTTCATGCACCAGCGTCTGGTGTGCAATACGTTGTATGTCCAAGTCTCGGCGCACGGCTCTGCAAAGCCGACTTTTTCCATGAGACACTTCTTGATGCCATCTGCCGTAAGCTTCCTCCCGCACGTTCTTGCTGGCTTCGTCAGATCCGGTTTTGCCAGGTAGACGGCGAGATCACGCAAGGAGGAGCACGTTCCGCAGTGATAGCGGTGTGTAACGACATGGCCTTGTGAAAGCGCGCTTTCTTGGTCGGGAAACGTGCGTAGCCGGTAGTCCACGCGATCCGGGTCCACGAACTGGACGGCACACACCTCGGTATTTGAGCCCAGTGACGAGTGCCACCGCAGCACCGGCTCCTGACCGTAGAATAGAAACGTTGCTCTGGTCTCATCGATCTCGTAGCTCCTCGTGTCCGGGGGCAGGGGATAGCGTAGTCCCGCAATGCCGGAGTAGGATTCACGGTACCGGGGCTCGAACGGACTGGACGTAAGAAAGCCGCCCGCGCCTCTTGAGGGTGAAGCACCGGTTTCTGTATCGCCGCTCCCGAGATCCAGATGGTCATAGACCTCGTTGCCGTTTAGAAGGTTTGTATTCCGCAGACGTTCAACCAGTGCGCCGGTTCCGGACAGACTGGGCGCACGATCGTCGGTGCAGACAGGATCATCCCGGGAAACTTCCTGGCCCGAAGATGGGGGAAGCGGCAGGAGCCACGCGATCAGCACCAGCACGGTCCCCAAGCCGGCGTACTTCCCCACCTTGGCGATGCGGGTTCCGTTTGAACCGCCCGCCGTACGCGGTCGGGGATTCCCGCTGTCGGCGCGGTGAGCTTTGATTTCCGAGTGTCCGGAACTTTTTCCCGCCGCCCGAATGTCATCAATTGCATCTCTTCCCGCTTTTTGTGTTCCACGCTCAGATTCCGGAATGTTTTTTACACCCGCGCCGGTGCTCCGGCGAGGAAGCCTCGGGCTCGGGGCAGACGCACTCAGAAAGAAACTCCTTATTTTTTCTCTCAGGTTCTTGAACCTCTTCATTTTCTCTAAAACAAGCCAAAAACAGCTTGCAGCAACGTATCTCTATCTGAACAGAAAGGGGAGCAGGCACGGGGCAATTCAGTTTTTTGCGAGAAAATCAAGCACGGTCTTGTCCGCCTCGGCTTGACACTCCCTCCAGAATCCGTGGCCAACGTCCGCAAACGCTTTTTCAACCGTATTCGGTATAAGTTCCACCAGTTTCTTCGATCTCTCGGGAGGCGTGACTATATCACGCTCCCCGTACATGATCAGGGTTTCCGCGGAGATCTTCCCGAGTCGGGCCAGTACGTCGTGGTTCTCGCATGCGTAGCTCTGGTTTCTGTATCCGGCAGCCGCATCGGGGTCAGCGGGAACTTCCCGGATTCTGCCTACCAAGGAGTCGTAGTTCTCTTCTATGTATTTCCTTCGGTATCCGAGGAAAAGCGCAAAAACCCATCCCGCCCCGGGCCCCGCTTTATCCACTATGTCCCTCGCGGTTTTGATGAGCAGATTTCCGACCTCATCCCTGTGTGCGGAGGAGCATCCCATAACGAGCCTGTTTACCCTCTCGGGGTATTTTATGCCCAGCCACTGGCATATCATTCCGCCCATTGATTTTCCGACGAAGTGGGCTTTCTCTATACCGAGAAAGTCCAGAAGCCCTGCGGTGTCAACCGCCATCTGCTCCATCGTATAGGGATAATCGGGTTTATCGGAGCGGCCCGAACCCCTGTTATCAAGTGCTATCACGCGGAAATGCTCCGAGTAGATGGGAACCTGCACATCCCAGCTCTCAAGACTGCTCCCAAGGCCGTGGATGAGTACGAGCGGATCCCCCTTCCCATGCTCTTTATAATAAAGATTTATTCCGTTTGTCTCTGCGTATGGCATGTCGGGTCTCTCCCGAGGTTTGCCTAGTACCTGCTCAGAAGATACTCTTCCAGTATTATTGTAGCGGCCATCTTGTCTATTACTGTTTTTCGCTTCTTTCTTCCCGTACCGGCTTCTATCAGTGTCTGCTCCGCAGTCCTGGTGGAGAAGCTCTCATCCCAGTATTTCACCGAAAGGCCCAGAGAATCTCGAATGCGTTCGGAGAATTTCCTGATGTTCTTTGCCCTGTTCCCGAGAGAACCGTCCTGGTTGTAAGGTATCCCTACGAGGATTTCGCAGGGGGAGTATGGCTCTATTATATCGCGAAGCCGCACAAGGTCTTTTTTCTCGTTTTCCCGACTTATGGTACAGACGCCGTTTGCCGTGATCCCCAGCTCGTCGCTTACGGCAACCCCTATCGTCTTGGTCCCTATATCAAGCGAGATTATCCTTCCCGAAGTTCTGTTTTGCTTCTCAGCCGGTGTTTTCATCGGGCTCCAGTTTCTCTATGACTGCCGCTCCTATGCTGTTTCCCCATACGTTTATGGTAGTACGGAACCTGTCCAAAAACCAGTCTGTTTTTTGATATGAAGGATTTCATGGATGTTGACTCTTTTTCTTCCTAAGTTAAGTTAAGTAACCATACAGGTTTTTTTTGTAAAGCCTGCCGGGAGTGAAAATGAATTTCCTGCCAAAAAAGTATCACGCCGTGCTTTTCTGCTTGCTTGCATTTGTTTTTTCTTCGGGTTGCGTGCTGGTGATGGGTGGAGCGGTCGGCGGCGGTACTGCGGCTTATCTCAGGGGAGTTCTAAAGAGCAAGGAAACCACCTCGTTTGACAATGTCTGGTTTGCGGTGGTGGAGGTGGTGGAACAGCAGGAGTTTGAGGTAACAAAAAAAGAAAGCAATGTGGGCAAGGCGCTTATCGAAGCCAAGCTTCGCGACCAAGCTAAAATGATTTATATGACCGTCAAGTACGACAAGCCCGAGATAACCGATCTGATTATCCGCGTGGGCATCTGGGGAGATGAGGAAGAGTCAAGGCGCATACTCAAGCTTATTCACGAAAAACTCTACTGAACAACAGAGACGACCGGTCTGACACCCCACCTCAGGGAAGGGGTCTGGACCTGGGTGATGTGCGATTATGAAAGAAGACTCCCGGATCAATTATGTCGAGTTGCCGGCAGAAGACTTCACTAAGGCCAAGGCGTTTTACGGCGATGTGTTCGGCTGGACCTTTCAGGACTACGGCGACTGCTACTGCGCCTTCAATGACGGCAGCATGGACGGCGGCTTCTACCGCTCTCCGCTACAGTCCGACAGCAGCCAGTGCGCTGCGCTGGTGGTGCTTTACGCGGAAGATCTGGAAGCCACGCTGGAACGCATCACTGCCGCCGGAGGCGAACTCTGCAAGCCGATATTCTCCTTCCCCGGAGGGCGGCGGTTTCATTTTCTAGATCCCAACCGCAATGAACTGGCGGTCTGGAGCGAGCGGTAGGAAGCGGCTTTCCCGATGACCCGTGAAAATGCTACCATCGGGTCGGCGGTATAGTTTCAACTGTGGGCTATAAGTGCCATTAGTTTTTCCCGAGATTTTCGTAAAGTTCCATTTCAACATCAAGTTCCGTCCTGATTCCCGCTTCGTTAAGCTTTGTGTTTGCTTCCCCTATCGTCTTGCATCCGTAGACTGCTTGCGCTGGTCTTGACACCTTTTCGTAAACCACTTGGGGATCTACGTAGAAAGTTACTGTGGAACTTATATCGAGTTCGACTTTTCTTCTGCCATTCCTTATTGAAGTAGTGCTGAAAACTCCTTTTGCGTATTCAACGGGTCCTCTGCTTGCCTCGGTGGGTATCAAGCTTATCGCTTTTTCCATTAATTCCAGTGTGGTTGCGGATATACCCCAGCTCCCGAAAATTCCATTGTTCCGTGCTATGATGCCGAATGACCTCTCAAGTTCTTCCTTGGAGAGTTCTCCGTCGCTTCCGAAACCGAATACTCCCATTACGGTAGGTATCTGGAAGCTCTGTCTGTAAAGCGCCGCGGTCATTATGGCGTCGGCGAGCGGACTCATGAGTCCCTTTTCGTCTCCGAATCCAAGCACATCTCCGCCGACGTCTATTCCCACCACCAGATCTGCGCCGAGTTTTTCGGCGGCGTCCGTTATTCCCTCAAAAACCTTCTCCGGACCGTAACTTATATCGACAAGAAGAGTTTCCTCTCCCAGAACTTCGGCCATGCCTGCCTCGGCGAATCTCGCTCCGCCTCGGGTGGTGGAATCTTTGTTGCACTTCCAGACCACGTCGTTTATCTCGCGGACATTGTGTGATTCTTCAAGCTTTCTGGGCCCTGGATCGGGGTCTATTGTGAAGCGCTCCCAGCTAAGTCCTCCCAGAACGCATTGCGTTCCGTTTATCTCGAGCAGGTTTGCCGTCGGAAGAGTTCCGACTATATCCCCCCCTCCTCCTATTCCGAGCAAAATAGCCTTTTTCGAATTTTTAAGGATTTTCTCAAGCATGCTGATTTATCCGTGGTGATGATTACTAATATCCGTTCTGGCGCAATGATCAAGATGGCTTCCCCGAGTGATGAGTGTTGTTCCGGGGTCTTTATGGAATATCGATTTCCGGCTATATTAATTTCCTCGGTTCTGCGGCTTTTTATGAAGAAGATAATAAATGACTGGAAACACTTAAAAGGGGTGCACTGCGGTTCTGCGGCGCTGAGAGATATATGCCTCTACTACGGACACGATCTCTCGGAGCAGATGTGTTTCGGGCTGGGAGCCGGGCTCGGTTTTTATTACTCCTGTGAAGAGGGAATGAATCCGAGCAGGATTATACAGCCTCGCGGTCCCCTGATGGAAATTAATTTCCTGAGAAGTTTCGGTGTTGATGTCACCGACTGGAAGTACGAGGACGACAACGAGCGGGCCTCGGATGACCTCAGGGAGTTTATTGACATGGACGTTCCGGTGTTGATACAGGCCGATATCTGCTACCTTGAATACTTTGACTCCAAGACCCATTTTCCCGGGCACATAATAGCGGTATGCGGATACGACGACTCCGAATCCGTTTTTTACGTGGCGGACAATTCGTTTGAAGATCTCCAGACTGTCTCTTTTGAGAATATGGCGAAAGCGAGAAGCTCAAAAGCAAGGCCGTACCCCCTTTCCAACAACTGTGTTGAAGTGAAGTTTCTTGAAGACGGCTTCGATGCTGAGGAGATGATTCTTAGTGCCGTGAGGAAAAACGCCGAGATGATGCTTGAAGGCAGGACCACTCTAAGAGGGACTTCAGGCATTGAGATTATAAGGAAATGGGCCGAGGACCTTCCTGGCTGGGGGGATCTTGCCGACTGGAAGTGGGCCTCTAGGTTTACTTACCAGGTCATATGCAGAAGAGGGGTCTGCGGTGCTGCTTTCAGGTGGTTTTACAGGGATTTCCTCGAAGAAGTCTCTCCGGTGCTTTCCACTTTTTACGGGGCGGGCCTCCCCGACGAGATGAACAGTATCGGTCAGAATTGGTACGACATGGGAATGCTTTTCAAGGAGATAAGCGAGAGTGCTTCATGTGGAGAGGGATTCGAGCGTGCCTCGGAACTAGCTTTTGATATATATGATCTTGAAAAGCGGTATTTTTGTTCCGTGCTTGAAAACTTCCCTGTCGTCGCTCCGGCGGGAGAAACAAAACGGAGTGAGTGAGCATTGCACAAATATTTAAAAAATCGCTGTGGGATATCGATTCAAATTGCGAGGTTTTCTTGAGCTACGTCTCCGCGACGATGGAAATGTTGAAAAAATAAGGCATTCTATTAAATTATGTGGGATTAATTTAAGGAATTGACTATGGTTTTGTTTATTTTAAGGAAGTATGTTTGGGTCGTAAACGTCTTGCTGATAGTCGCCATTGCGTACTCGGTTTCGGCCACGGTCAACAACGGCCTGCGCGACAAGATAGAGTCCGACAAGGGAGGCCTGACAGGCGAACACCTTTACAAGGAGAAGTACGGACAGGTTAAGATTCCCTATCGTTCAAGAGAGTACTACGACTCTATACTGAGAACAAACCTGTTTGGAACGGGCGGGTATGCTGGACAGATAGAAACGGGTGGTTTCTCGGAAGTTTTTGAGGGGGAAATTACCCCGAAAACTTCCCTCAAGCTTGAACTGCTTGGAACTTTCATACTCAAAAGCCGCACTAATTCTGCGGCCAACAAGAGCATCGCCGTGATAAAGAATATGGAAAATAGCAAAATAAAGGGTTATTCTGAAGGGCAGTTGGTTGATCTTGTAACATCCGAAAAAGTGGAGGTAGTGAAAATAGACGACTGCGAAGTGACTATACGAAGAGCGGAAGGTCCCGAATTGATTACCTGCGGAAACGAGCTTGAATCCGTTTTTGCAAAAAGCCCCGCGAGTTCTTCAGTAAGGAACAGACCTTCTGTTAAGTCAAAAAAGTCGTCGGCTTCAGGGGTCAGCAAGGTCAGCGAGGGCTTGTACCAGATAGAGAGAGTGATGTTTGAAGAGCTGCTCGCTGAACCCAGCAGTTTAATAACCGAGGCTAAGATTGTGCCGCGCGATGACGGCATCAAGATCTTCGGAGTGAAAAGCCGGAGCGTGTTTTATAAAATGGGTCTTAGAAACGGGGATATAGTTCACCAGATAAATGAAGTTGCTTTAAACGATGTGCAGAGCGCTCTTTCACTTTTTACCGACTTGAGGGGCCAGAGTGAGTTTACCGTTGATTTCACGAGACAAGGTAAAAGAAAGAGTAACCGGTACACGGTTTACTAGGCCTAATACGAAAAAATTCAGTTTCTTAAGGTTAAAACAGATTATGAAATACTTTCTGAATAAAAATCTTTTCCCAATTCTGTCAGCGGTTCTCGTCTTTTCCGCTTCCGTTCTCTGTCCCCAGTTGGCTCCTGCAGAGAAATCCGAGCCGCTTCCGGACCTTACGAGGGCTAAGGTTGTTGTCGCCCCGGGCACAAGGCTTAAAAAAGCGAACGGGGAGGATTCACCCGCGGAACCCACTGATATTGCCAAGGAAGCCACGGAGTTGCTGGCCGAGGAGGCCGCAAAGGATCCGGATAAGCAAGACTTAAGGTCTCTCGGAAAAGATGCGTTGAAAGTTTCTGGCAACGAGACTTTGGAAGGCTTGGTCGAGGATCCTGGTCTACCGCTCGATTTAGCGGAGGAAGAAATTGTAGCCGAAGTTGAGAGGGCTCCTGGGCCGGAGACGAAGAAGCCTGAGGAAACAGTTGCGGTCTCGGGCGATGAAACTCTCGGTGAAGAGGGTGAGGAAATTCCCGAGGGCGAGGGGATGGTCAACCTTCGCTCCAACATGACGCTTAATGAGATGGTAAAGACCATAAGCGAGATCACCTCCGAGGTTTATCTCCTGAGTGACAAGATCAGGGACAAGAATGTGACGATCATAACTCCCGAGGGCGGTTTCGAGAAAGAGAATGCGTTTAGAATTTTTGAAATACTGCTCGATATGAACGGCTATTCGGTCATAAGCGCGGAGGGAGTTAACAAGGTTGTCCCCAAAAAGGGGATAAAGTCAGAGAGCATACCGTTAAGACTGGATTTCGACCCTGCGGAGTCTTCCCAGAAATACGTGATGAAGCTGATAAAGCTTAAGAGCGTAAAAGCCAAAGGAATTTCCAACGTCCTTCGAGCTCTGGTTAGCAAGGATGGGTTTATGAAGGCCCACGAACCGTCGAATACCCTGGTTGTGGTTGATAATGAACAGAACGTGAACAAGATAGCCGAAGTGATTGCGAATATTGATTACGAGAAGAAAATAGAGTTCATCAAAGTGCATAACACAAACTCGGCCAACGTTATTTTTAAGCTGCTTGAGATCTTCAATCCTAAAAGCGCCAAGGCCAAGCCGTCAAAAAGCAAGGATGGCGGTTTGATATCTGGAAGTTCTGAGCTATTAGGGTTTAAAGTGATAAACGACGAGAGGACAAATTCCATAATAGTGATTGCCGACCCGAGGGATCTTCCCCTGATAAAGGAGACGATCGCTGTTTTGGACATCGAGAGCGAGCACGCGGAACAGGACGTTTACGTTATAGCGGTTAAAAACGCCGACGCTGAGCAGATAATCGAAGTTCTGGGAAATCTGTTCGCGGAGGGGAAAGGGGGCGTAGTGTCTTCAGTTTCCTACCGTGATCAGACGCGGCAACCCGGCAGAACCGGCCAGCCTTCAAGCCGTCTCGGAGAGGGGAAAGTGGGCGGCAGCGGAAATGTCGGTGGTTTAGGTTCCCAGGGCGGGAACATCCAGAGGGGAGGGAGCGAGCAGACCGGCGCTTCAGTCATAGTGTCTTCGGGCGATGGGCTTAAGATAACTTCGGACCCGGCGACAAATTCCATCATAGTGATCGGTTCTCTCACGCAGTACAGAATGGTCAAGCAGATAGTGGATAAGCTTGACGTAAGGAGAAGGCAGGTGTTCGTGGAAGCCGCCATACTCGAGGTGGGCCTTGATAACCTTAATGCGCTGGGAACCAATTTCGGTCTCGGCGTTACAATCGAGGGCGACAACCTAGGTTTTATCGGACAGCAACTGCCGGGCATCCCAAGTCTTCTCGGAGTTGCGGCTGATCCCACAATTGCAACTGCTTCCATAGGCAGTCTCTCGGGGCTCTTTCTCGGAGTGGTGGGAGAGGAAGTTGACCCCGACGGTTCGGGTCCGCTTCCGTCTCTTCCTTCGTTCTCCGCGGTGTTTCAGGCGCTGAGTTCCGTGACCGACGTCAACGTTCTTTCAACCCCGAGTATTATTACAACCGACAACGAACCGGCCGAGATAGTAGTGGCTGACATAATACCGTTTCCGATGGGTAGCACTGTGGGAACAAGCGGCGTGACAGTTCAGACGATCGAGAGATTGCCGGTGGGAATAAGGCTCAGCATCACCCCTCAGATAAGCGAAGGAGAATACCTTAACCTTGACATAGTGACCGAGGTTTCCTCTACCCGAGAGGCGCCCGCGGGACTTAACACCGCCCAGTTCGGCATTGCGACTACAACAAGAAGTGCCGATTCGTCGGTTATAGTCAAAAATGGGCAGACCCTCGTTATAGGTGGGCTGGTTCAGGACAGAGAAGAGGTGCTTCACAACAAAACACCTCTGCTCGGAGATATTCCGCTGATTGGAAACCTGTTCAGGTTCAAGCGCAATCAGAACAGGAAGCTTAACCTGATGATACTTCTTACCCCACGGATAGTTGAGACGGAAAGCGATATGAAGCAGTTGCTTATGGATTACCAGAGAAGAAAGACCTTGCTTCATAGAAGGGATCTGAATACGCTTGAGTAAGGAAGTTTTTAGAAAATGAAGGCTCTTGACGAAATAATAGGCAGGCGTTACCCCGAGGTTATGGGGAGGATTGAAGAGCTTAAAGGGAAGAACGGTCGGAACACAGAAGACATACTACTCAAAACTGACGTACTCAAAGACTCCCCGGCTCTAGATGTTCTTTCCGAGTTTTACGGAGTCGAAAAAGTCGAATCGATTCCCGAAGACGATATAGATTATGAACTGATAAAGCAGTTTCCGATCAGCTTCGCGAAGAGATTCAGAATACTCCCAATAAGCAAAGACAACGGAACGCTCAAAGTCGTATTCGCCCCGCCTCAGGAACTCTATGCCCTTGACGAAGTCCGCTCCCGCTTTAACTGCTCGCTTGAAACTTACATTGCCCTTGAGCGCGTGCTGACCGACAGCATTAACAGGGTTTACGAGCAGGGCAAAGATGTTGTGTCAGAGGATATAAACGAAGGTTCGGGACTCTCCGACATGGAGTTTACCGAGCCCCAGGATCTGATTGAGGCTGAAGATGAAGCCCCGATCATAAAATTCATAAACACGCTTCTTTTTCAGGCGGTAAGGGAGCACGCAAGCGATATTCACATAGAGTGTTTCGAAAAAGAAGTGCTGGTACGGTTCAGAAAGGACGGCATTCTGCACGACGTGACGAAAGTTCCGAAGACAGTGCAGTCTTCGGTGATCTCGCGCGTGAAGATCATGTCTGAACTTGATATAGCCGAGAGAAGAAAGCCTCAGGACGGAAGCATAAGGCTGAAGATCGGGGGAAGGGATATCGATGTAAGGGTTTCGACGGTTCCCACCTCATGGGGAGAGAGCGTGGTAATGAGGCTGCTTTACAGGTCTTCGGTGCTGATGAGCTTCGAGCAGCTGGGTCTTGAAGGAGAAAAACTCGAGACGGTGGAATCCCTTATCAAATGTCCTCACGGGATCATTCTCGTTACGGGACCCACGGGAAGCGGAAAGACAACAAGCCTCTATGCTGCCCTGCAGAGAATCAATCTTCCCGACAAGAAAATAATCACTATAGAAGACCCGGTTGAATACCAGATACAGGGAATTAACCAGATCCAAGTCAACACCAAGGTCGGTCTTACGTTCGCAAACGGACTTCGCTCAATACTCAGGCAGGACCCCGACGTTATACTAGTCGGAGAGATAAGGGACAGGGAAACTGCCGATATTTCCATGAACGCTTCACTCACTGGGCATCTCGTGTTTTCCACGCTGCATACCAATGACTCGGTAAGCGCCGTGACCAGACTTGCCGATATGGGAGTGGAGTCCTTTCTTATAGCTTCTACCCTCTCGGCAGTTATAGCTCAGAGACTTGTCAGGATTCTTTGCACGCAGTGCAGAGAACAGTACGTGCCGGTTGATGAGGAGCTCGGTCGTATAGGACTTGCTCGCGAGGCCTGTCCAGAAGGAAAAATATACAGAGCCAAGGGATGCCAAGAGTGCATGGAGACAGGATTTTCGGGAAGAATAGCGATTTTTGAGATACTGCTTATCGATGATGAACTCAAAAACACTATTCTTACACACCCGGATTCTTCAACTCTTAAGGAGAAGGCCCTGAGAAACGGACTCATTACCCTTAGAATGGACGGTGCCGACAAAGTCGCAAAAGGCATAACGTCAATTGACGAAGTGCTCAGGGTTACGGAAGAGGAGCTGGCGGAGAGCTAGACCGCAGCTATCTTTAACATCGGTATTTCAAATGCCTGTTTATAACTATAAAGCCATCAACGACAAGGGCGAATCGGTAAAGGGAGTTGTCAGCGCGGAATCGGTCAAGATCGCAAGCGACAGGCTCAGAAAAGGCGGCATCTATCTTTCCTCTATAAAGGAGGCGAGCGGGTCTCGCCGCTCGTCGGTGAGCCTTCCGTGGAACAGGGTGAGCATCTCGGAACTTGCCGTTATGACAAGACAGTTCTCAACCCTGATTTCATCAGGTCTTCCTCTTGAGACCTCACTTGTGGCTCTTTACGAGCAGACCGATGACCAGAAGCTCAAGGGAATTCTCTCTCAGGTGCGAAGCCGGGTGAGTGAAGGCAGTTCTCTTCACGCCGCACTTGAGGAGCACGAAGGAGCTTTCTCTGATCTTTACGTGAGCATGGTTCGTGCCGGCGAGGCTAGCGGCACTCTTGATGTCGTGCTCGACCGTCTTGCGGATTTCCTTGAAAAGCAGCTTGAACTGACTTCGAAGATCAGGGGTGCCATGATATATCCGGCAATAATGTTTGTCGTCGGACTCGGGGTACTGGTTTTCATGATGACTTTCGTAATTCCCAAAGTCGCCGATATATTCGAGGCCAGTAACAAGGCTTTGCCGTTTGTTACCGTAATGCTTATAGGTGCAAGTGATTTTCTCAGGGAAAATTTTATCCTTCTGCTGGTTTTCTTGGCCGTCGTATTGTTTTTTGGACACAGGTACGTAAAAACTCCTTCCGGAAGGAAGGTCTACGACAGGTTTTCCCTGAGGATTCCAGTGTTCGGGAAAATGTCTTCAAAAGTGATGATTTCCCGTTTCACAAGAACGCTTGCCACGCTACTTTCAAGCGGCATTCCTCTTCTTGAATCCATCAGGGTGAGCGAATCGGTTATGGGAAACAGTCTTTATGTTGACAATATAAGGGATGTTCGGGTCAAGGTTGCAGAGGGAGCGGCATTCGGAGGCTGCCTTGGACAGACCGGGATTTTTCCTCCCTTAATGGTGAGAATGGTGTCTGTGGGCGAGGAAGCGGGTAAAATGGAAGTCATGCTGTCGAAGGTGGCCGATATGTATGATACCGAGGTCGACGGCATGCTTGCCACGCTGACTTCCCTTCTTGAGCCGGTAATGATACTGATTATGGGCGTCGTGATGGGTTTTATAGTTTTTGCTATACTTTTACCTGTGTTGAATCTAACTTCTGTAATAAGCTGAACAGGGAGGTAGAGAAAAATGAGATCCCAGATGGGGTTTACTCTGATTGAAATTATGGTGGTCGTGCTTATCATAGCGGGGCTTGCCTACATAGTGGGAACGAACGTGATAGGTCAGGGGGAGAGGGCAAAGGAAAAGCAGGCCATGATTCAGATCAAGCAGTTTGAGCAGGCGCTCCAGCTGTTTAAGTTTGATAACGGTTTTTATCCTGAAACCCAGCAGGGGCTACGCGTTCTGGTCGAACCGGTAACGGTGGGCAGGGAGGCCAAGAGGTGGAGACGTTATCTTGAATCCGCGAGCGTTCCACTTGATCCTTGGGGGAACGAGTTTGTGTATTTCGGGGTCGACCAGACCGAGGACGGATTGTACTATATAAGGTCTAACGGTCCGGATGGGGTAGGGAATTCAGACGATGATCTGTCCAACAGAGACAGATGAGAAAAAAATCCGCTGGTTTTACCTTAATTGAACTAATTGTGGTCGTTTTTCTGCTCGGAGCTTTTTTCTCCGTGGCCATGCCCAGAGTCCTCAAAACGGGTGACATGAACCTTCGCAGTGCTTCAAGGGGGCTTGTCACTACGATAAGGCATATTTACAGCAAAGCCATTTTTGAAAAACGGATATACAAGCTTTCTTTCGATATCGATACCGGAGAATACTGGGCAGAATTTCTTGAGGAAAACCAGTTTCGCTTGGAAGAGGATTCCGCACCTGGATTCAGAAAGCTTCCCAGCGGGGTTTTTTTCAGCGATATACAGACGGAGAGAACCCAAGGAAAGATTGGTTCCGGAAGAGACGCATTTATACTTTTTCTGCCGACAGGGATTGTTGACTCGGCGGTTATTCACCTGCGAACTGGTGAGGACAATTTTTTCACGCTCTCCACAAACCCCTACACTGGGGCCACTAAGATTTTTGACGAGTACGTCGAATTTAACAGCCGGTTTCAGAACTTGGCGGAACGGTAGGGAGAGGACTGTATGAGAGCCTCGAAAAACAGCATTTGCGGATTTACGTTGCTCGAAGTCATGGTTGCCGTGGGATTACTTGCCTTCGCAATGGTGTCAATCCTCGGCATTGTAGGTCACAATGTAAATCTTGCTACAAAGTCTACCAACTACCTGATAGCCACAAGTCTGGCCGACGACATAGCTTCACGGATTGACGCTGAAGGGCTCACGTCGGACTCGAAGAGAAGCGGGAAATTTGAAAATTATCCCGGTTTTGAGTGGTATCTCACAGTTTCCCCTTACAACTTAACCCAATTCGAAGCGAAAATGACCATTATCAGTGTTCTTATAACCTGGGACGACGGGGAGGAAAGCTATGAAATCAGCTTCGTCGATTCGGGATGATAAAAGCGGTTTCACCCTTATAGAAGTTCTTATCGTCGTTGCCATAACGGTCATCGTGCTCACGATGCTCTACAGTTCTTTTTCCCAGCTTATAACAGTCAAACGCAGGGTAGAGACGGAAAACGAATTGATTCAGGAAGCGAATACTATCCTGCTTAAGATGCGCCATGACCTAGTGAATGCTTTTCCCAGAGGGAATATCAATTCCGGGGTTTCTTCTCCTTCCGCATATAGCTACTTTACCGGGAGGCTCGAAGGGGATAACAGCAGAATAGTGTTCACCTCTTTTGCGAAGGACCCCACCCATTATTCCACCCAATCCGGCCAGAGCGAGATCTCCTACTATCTGGTTCCGCTCCGCGGCGAGCGCGAAGATATGTTTGCCCTTATGAGAAAGGATAATTACTGGATCGGAAACGATGAGGCTGGAGCCGCATATCCGATTTCGGAAAGGGTGCTGAGTTTCAGAGTGAATTTCCTTTCCGAACGATCCCCGGCATCGGCTGACGAGCAAGAGGTGTGGGAGTGGAATTCGTCAGTAATGCGAGGATTTCCAAAGGCGGTTCAAGTCCAGATCATTCTTTTGGGAGCAGGAGATCAGGAGGAGGCTTATTCCATGATTGTTGCTATACCGGTGGCTGACTGAATGTGCAGAGCAGATCCGAAAACAACGCAGAAGGGAATAGTACTTGTTATCGTTGTCATAACGATTGCAATACTTTCCACAATCGTGATTGATTTCATATACTCGACCCGAGTGAGTTACGAAATTTCCGCGAACAGCTCAAGCGATGTCCAGGCAAGACATATTGCGAAATCAGGGGTGAGAGTCGTGCGAGGGGTGCTGAGAAAGAAAACGCCAGAGGACTTGCCCTTGCTGCAGGGAATCCTTGGGCAGGCAATAAGCTCAGAAAACGGTTCCGACGGCTGGAAGCTTTCCATCATCTCTTTTCCCATCGGAGAAGGAAACATATCTCTTCAAGTTGTAGACGAGAGATCGAAAGTCAATCTCAATGCTCTTGTGGATCAGAGATCGGGCCGGGTGGATTTTCAGGTCCGAACGCAGCTAAATGAACTTTTCCGCTTTCTCGGGGTGGAGACGGAGAAGGCCGATCTCTTCGTGGCAAGTCTAGTGAACTGGCTTGACGGGGCGGCGCCGGGTAGCGGGAACGATCAGGACCCCGATGGAGCCGGTGGGAACTATTACACAAAACTTGATAATCCTTATTATATCAAGGACGGACTGCTTGACAGTGTTGAGGAAATTAGGATGATTGAGGGGATGGATAAGGACTTCTTTTTCCAAGTCAAAGACTATCTCACCGTATATCCTAAAGACAAGAAGGTGAATTTCAGCACCGCTTCAAAAACAGTGATAATGGCTACCATTAAGGCTGCGGGGGTTTCAGTCAACGAGAGGCAGAACGATCCCCGGGAGATAAAAGACAGCGTAGTCGGGAGGATGGCCGACGAGATAATCATTCGCAGGAGCACCAAGAGAGTCATATCTGCCAGCGAGACCACGAAAATCTTAAAGGGAGTGGACTCCAGTCTAAAGATAAGCTCCGGCATTTCGGGAGTGGTTCTTAAGGGCGGGAAAAGTGATGTCTACACCGCTGTTTCCACGGGTATAGTGGGAGAGCAAATTCCCGTTACAAGACAGGTTCAGGCCGTTATCCGTAAAGATCTGAAAAAGAAAAATTCGTATCCGACCGTGGCGTCTTGGAGAGAAAGGTAAAAGCCGAAGTGGCGGAATAGGTAGACGCGCAGGATTCAGGATCCTGTGGGCATTGCGCCCGTGGGGGTTCGACTCCCCCCTTCGGCAGAGCATAAAAAAAGGGGTGCCTTTTCGAAGGACACCCCTTTTTTATCAGTTTTTTTCCTGCTTATACGTCGTAATAAAGCATGAACTCATACGGTACGGGTCTCAACCTGATCGGGTTGATTTCGTTTTCCGTTTTGTAGTCAATCCATGTCTCAATTACGTCCTCTGTGAAGACTCCTCCTTTGAGCAGAAACTCGTGATCATCTTCAAGGGCCTTGATGGCCTCTTCAAGTGAACCTGGTACGGAGGGAACGCTTGCCAGCTCCTCGGGCCCCAGAGCATAGATATCCTTATCCAGCGGATCTCCCGGCTTGATCTTGTTTTCGATTCCGTCAAGCCCAGCCATCAACATAGCGGAAAACGTCAGGTAACCGTTGCATGAAGGATCCGGGAACCTGGTCTCTATTCTCTTTGCTTTGGGGCTGGGAGAATACATGGGGATCCTTACCGCGGCGCTTCTGTTTCTCGCCGAATAGGCGAGGTTAACTGGAGCTTCGAACCCGGGAACGAGCCTTCTGTATGAATTCGTTATCGGGTTGCTGAATGCGCATATGGCCCTCGCATGCTTCAATATTCCGCCTACATAATGCATCGCAAGGTCGCTCAGTCCCGCGTACCCCTTTCCTGCGAAAAGAGGCTTTCCGTTTTTCCACAGGGACTGGTGAACATGCATTCCGGAGCCATTGTCGTCGAAGACGGGTTTCGGCATGAAAGTGACCGTTTTCCCGTGTTCCCGGGCAACGTTCTTTACCACGTACTTGTACCATTTCATGTTGTCTCCCATGTCGACCAGCGGGGCGAAACGCATATCGATTTCAGCCTGTCCCGATGTCGCAACCTCGTGGTGATGGGCTTCGACGGAAATACCAAGGCTTAGAAGCGTGCTTACCATTTCGGAGCGTATGTCGTGCATGCTGTCTGAAGGAGGCGTTGGAAAGTAGCCCTCCTTGTGCCTGAGCTTGTGACCGAGATTCGGCTGCTCATCGGCCCCGGAATTCCAGATACCTTCCTCCGAATCTATGAAGTAGTAACCACCACGTGGACTCTGATCGTATCTTACATCGTCAAGAATGAAGAATTCCAGTTCCGGACCGAAGTAGGCGGTGTCCGCGATCTTTGTGCCCTGCATGAAGGAAACAGCTTTTCTCGCTATGTTTCTCGGGTCTCTGGTATAAGGTTCCCTTGTTATGGGGTCCTCGATATTACATATTATGACGAGAGTCTGGGCCTGCATGAAAGGATCGACCTTGCAGGTGGTGGGATCCGGCATAATGAGCATATCGCTCGTGTTAATCGCCTGCCACCCCCTGATGCTTGAACCGTCAAAACCAAGGCCGTTTTCAAAAAACGACTTGTCAACTTCCTCCGCCGGTATGGTGAAGTGCTGCCACATTCCTATAAAATCAAGGAACCTGAGATCAACAAACTCGATCTCGTAATCTTTTATGAATTTTATTACTTCAGCCGGCTTCTTCGGAGAAGCGGGCTGACCCGACTTAGTAGCCATGATTAATAATCCTCCTTAATGCAATTGTTTCCAGAGAAAAGTTTCTTTGGTGCGAGCGCTAATTATATAGCATCCTCGCCCCTTTCTCCAGTTCTAATTCTTATTACGTCTTCGGCCGGGAAGAGGAATATTTTTCCGTCTCCTATCTTGCCGGTTTTCGCACTTTCCCTTATGGTCTCGATTACCTTGGAGACCATATCGTCGGAAACCACTATTTCCAGCTTTATCTTAGGCAAGAAGTCGATGACGTATTCTGCACCCCTGTAAAGTTCCGTATGACCTTTCTGACGGCCGAATCCCTTTACCTCGACAACTGTCAGACCCTGAATTCCTATCTCTCTGAGAGCCTCCTTTACATCCTCCAGTTTGAACGGTTTGATAATGGCCTCTATCTTCTTCATGGTGGTAAAATCCTCCTACGCGTATTATTCAACTATAATAAAGTATCAAAAAATATACCATTTCTTTTGTTTCTAAGTGAACTGGTTCTTAAAATAGAGGCATAGAATAACTGTTTCTTTTGCGAAGGGGAAGTTTTTTGTTTTATAACTAGTTCTTATAATTAAATATTTTTAGAA
>VXTZ01000018.1 GCA_009837205.1 Candidatus Dadabacteria bacterium
TTCTTGTCATCCAGTCTCACGTACCTGTCCCCTTCTCCGAAATCCAGCTGTTCCAGTACCATTCTAAAAGCTTAAATCGAGCGAAAAATTTAAAAATCAAGTTTAATTCACGGGTTGCCTGACCGAGAGTTGCCCAGTTGTTCCCGCGCCATAGAGCGCCTAAAGTGGACAAGCGCCTCGGTCAAGCGCCACCGTGATGGATGCCCAACAGGAAGTTTGTGCCATTGAGCACCAGTACTGGATCCGACAAGCATCACGGCTAACCCGAATTTACATGGAGGTAATAATTTACATGAAGAATCATGAATCTCTATTTTTTGGAGTTGACTGGGGAAGAAGTTCCCACCAGGTCTGCGTAGTTGATCACGAAGGTTCCGTCGTCGGAGAAAAGAGCTTCAAACACTCTGGTGGAGGTCTTTTGGAAATGGCGCAGTGGATGAGAGAGATCTCAGACTCTGAGGCCTGTGATATAGCAGCAGCTATTGAGGTAAACCACGGCCCTGTCGTTGAGAGTCTTGTTGAACAGGGCTTCGGAGTTTATTCCATAAACCCAAAGCAGCTTGACCGCTTCAGGGACAGATTCTGCGTCTCAGGAGCCAAGGATGACAGGAGAGACGCTCTTGTGCTCGCTTCTGCGCTCAGAACGGATCGTTCCCACTTCCGCCTTGTTGAGCCCCGGGATCCCGATGTCATAATCCTGCGGGAATTCAATAGGACCAGAGAGGAACTTACAGCAGAACGAACCCGTTGCGTTAACCGTCTTCGTGGATTGCTCTTCAGGTATTACCCACAGTTCTGCGAGCTTCTGGGCAAAAAGGTAAACACGTGGCACCTGGAGCTATGGGAGCTTATGCCTTGTCCTGACTCTGCAAAAAGAAAAAGAGTACAAACGGTAGATAACCTTCTCAAACGCAACGCAGTGAGGCGTTTTAACGCGAAGCAGGTGCTTGAAATACTCCGCCGCAAGAAAATAGAACTAAACGATGCAACCACAGGGAGCTGCATTGAGCACATAAGGATGATCATTGAACGCATGAGAGTGATAGACCGCCAGCTCAAGGAGACCAAAGACTCAATCAAGCAGGTTATTGAGACCATGAACTCAAAGCTAAAGGCCGAGGGGGAAAGACCGACCGATATTGAGATACTCAGGTCCATTCCCGGGGTGGGGCCTGTAGTGCTCGCTACTCTGATTGCCGAAGCCTGGGACCTTGTACGTCGCCGTGACCTGAAGGCGCTTCGATGTCTTGGAGGTACGGCTCCGGTAACGAGACAATCGGGCAAGAGCAGACAGGTTGTTCGGCGAAGAGCGGTATGCAGAAGCCTCGCCAATGCGTTTCATACCCCGGGCGGCATAGCGGTAAAACATGATCCGGTAAGCAGGGTTAAGTACGAAGCGCTTCGTGCAAAAGGCCATGGTTACTGCAGGTCTGTTCGTACTGTATGCGACCGTCTTTTATTGGTTGCATGCGCCATCCTGAAAAAAGGAGAACTGTTCGACAAGGAGTTCAAGAAACCCCTGGAGGATATTGCAGCATAAACAGAGATCGAGCAGAAATGAAATCGGAAAGAAAAAAAGAGAGACAGAAAAAATCAAGGAGGAATCTCAAAAAAAGAAATTCGCTCTATACATAAAATTTAGGCTTGTAAAAGACAGGAAGTCCACTTTCCTTCCTCCGGCATTGTCTTGTATCCACACCCACAGCCACCCTGTAATTTGACGGGGGGGGGGATGAGCGGATATTATCTGTTATTGTTTGAAATTTAACTGGAATATAAGGGCGTATTTTTAGAAGTGCCCGCATATCGTTATGTAGTAAAAATCAGCCGAGGAGATAAGAACAATGAAACACTTTACACCTATTCTTGCAATCGTTTTCATGATTGTCGCTTGCGGAAGTGAGAGAGAGGGGGGGGGTGAATCTGCCCTTCAGACCGAAAAGCAGTTCCCTACGTTTAATGATGCCCGGATTGTACCTTTTGAATCTCTTGAGGTGGGGGCAGAACGTGCCGCAGAAAGCACCCCAAGTTTTACCAGCACCGGCATTTCAAAATCTTCCGTAGCAACGGATACTGTTTCTGCGTCCTTTCATGCCTCGCCGGGTGAACTAACCAATATTGTTTCTACATCCATTGAGCGCGCAGACCCCACTGTGAATTTTACGGTCACCCGCGGGGATGGTAGCAGCTTGATTTTTGATTCGTCTACACAGTCGGTAACGGACACAATACAAAAGCGAGCTTTGCCGCCCTCACCCCTTCGCCGTCACCATTTAACTAGCTGGTTATTGTTCGACTATTCGGAATCAGAGACCTTGGCATCCAATGTCGCGGTCAGCTGGCATAACGACGATCCAACGGATTACCTGGTAGCTGGCTACTGGATGCATCTGAAAGGAGACCTCGGCGCAGGCTCAGTTGAGAATGTAGATGTTGGAGTGTTCATTGACGGTCCCGAATTCTTCTCCAGTTCTCCTCGGTTGCCAGCGGACGGCACAGCCCTCTACAGGGGTCGTTTCGCGGGCATGTACACGGTATATTACGATGATCCCCTATGGCTGGTAATAGACCCTCGTCTTGTGAGTGGATTTAAAGAATCAGGGGAACTCTCCGGAGAGATACTGCTCAGGGTCGATTTTGCGAATAAAACCATAGAAGGGTGTGTCGGGTGTGTTGAGAACCTCGAAACTACAGGGGTCACAATACATCCTGACGGAACTCGAAGCGACCTTTATACCAAGCTAAGTCTCGTTTCGATCAAGTTTCCTCCGGCTGAAATTCAAGAGTCAGACGGCACATTCCGGAATACAGATATTACAACCTCCGTAAGTGAACAAAAACTTAGAATCAATGACAACATTGTGCCAGTCGGGTATCAACTCCCCACAACTGGTTCTTGGGACGGCAAGTTTTCAAGCCGCACTGCTGTAGACGAATCAGAACATCCCGGCCTCGTTGCGGGAACAACCGCTCTACAATCACGACTCCCGGGTGGGAGTCGAATTAGGTTCGTCGGCAGCTTTTTTGCCAGTAAGCTGATAACCCAATAATCAGTTGATTCTCACTTCGATGGCGTAAAAGCTCCCGATAATCTTGTTTGACCGTAAACAAGTCTTAGTCCCTGTTTGATCTCGAAAAAGATAATTGAAAGCACGACCTCAAAGTAGTAGCACAGAAAAGGAAAGAGTTCGCAGAAACAGCTTGAATGTGCACTTTTCATACGCTTGAAAAAACTCAGGGGAATTGATCCACGTTTTCAGATTTGCGTCCTCTTTCTCAGGCAGCAAGGTATATAATTCCAAATCAAATAAGACTTCAGGAACTCTGAAATTGGCTTAAATTTAGCTTGACATCGAATGTGTGCTTGTGATAAAAGCATAATTAGCGGTCCCTGTCTTGGGACCAGGAACGGTTATGATTTCATACAGGAGGTATGGTTAATATGGTTCCAATAGAAGCTTTGTTAGGTTACGTGTTGTTGCTCGTGGGATTTGTGTTCTTCGCGAACGGAATGACCCTTTTAGGTAAAACCGGAGCGAAGGAAGTGGGAGTGCTCAATCTGGGGGTCGGCGTGCTTATAGCGATTGCCGCCTGGAAGCTGCACACCCTTGGTCTTACGGCGGCTACCGCGCTTGTATCGGTATTTGCGTTGATATACCTGATAGTCTACGCGGTATTCGTACACGGACATGACGCGAAAGGGCTGGGAGTGTACTGTCTTTTCGCAACGGTGGTGTTTATATGGTACGGGGCTCATTTCCAGGCACTTGGGCTTGCGTATTTTGCGTACTTCTGCTGGGCATGGGCTTTGCTGGTGCTTCTCTGCTTCTTTGCGTTCTCGCAGGGTAAGGATCTTGGCAAGCCGATAGCCTATCTGTTCATAATAGAGTCGATAGTGACCCTGTTGATACCGGGAATGCTTCTGCTTACAGAGAAGTGGAATCCTCTCGGAGGAGTACCAGGCTAAGGTTTGATACTGCCGTGCTTTTCTGAAAAAGTCTGAGGCTTTAAGCGTCGGTGCGAACGGGAAGCACGGGATTTTTAAGAGTTGGTTTTGTTTCGGCTAGGCAGTCCGAAACTTAACAGAAGTTTGCGAGGCGGCTTCAGCTTCGAATGGTTTTTGATGCAGCAGTCGCCGAGCAAATAATTCCTTGTCCCTGAGGCAAGGGAGTGCCGGTTTACAGGTGGTTTACAAAAAAAGGGGACTTTCGAGTCCCCTCTTTTTTTGTTTTGTAACTAAGGAATTCCGGAGCTTTTAGGCTTCTTCCTTTCTCTGGACGAGAATCACCCACTTTCCTTTCTGAGCGGGCTTTTCAGCATCTTTGTGGGTAAATACGTTTACCTCAAAAATGAAGAACCCCATGTTCGGACGCCTGTGTTCCCTTTTCTCAACGAGCTTTCTCGTTATGTGAATCGTGTCACCTGGGAATACAGCTCCCGAAAATCTCCAGTCTTCAAGGCCCATGAAGGCGACGGTAGCGAGTCTCGGCATGGTGAACCAGAGGCCGGTGGCTATGGAAGTCACCAGCATGCCGTGGGCTACTCTTGTCTTGAACACGGTTTTCTTGGCGAACTCCTCGTCTATGTGCATATTGTTGTAATCTGCGGAAAGTCCAGCGAAGTTGACGATGTCGGCTTCAGTAATGGTTCTTCCTGAGCTCTTGTGCTCGTCTCCCTCGTTCAGATCTTCGTAAAAAAGTTTTGGCATCTTTAGTTCTCCTTTTTAACCAACTGGTTTGAATTTGGGGAGGGTGACCTCATCTGTGACGTCATCGAAGCAGACCTGCACTTCCATCCCGATAGTTACTTCACTCGGGTCCACGTCAACCACGTTGGACATCATCTTCACTCCCTCGTCCATCTCAATAAGGGCCACTACATAGGGAGGCTCACCCTTGTACGCCTTGGATGGTCCCATGTGGTGTATGGAAAAAGTCCATACCTTCCCCCGACCCTCACTCTCAACCCACTCTATGTCCTCACTCATGTCCCCCCCAGGGGAAAGAGCCCTTGGGTAAAAGAAAAACTCTCCGGTCTCCCTTGACCTCGGGATAACCAGCTTGTGCTCCTTGGCAGCCTCCCAGTACGGCCTTGTCTCCGGCCGAAACTCAGGCAAAGGCTTGTTATACGCTTTTTTCTCTTCTGACATTTTCTTAGTTCTCCTTTTGTATCGTTAATTAATCGGCTGGTTCCCAAGGACCACCGTGCTGTGAGCAGACACTATCCCACCGTTTCCATGCACAACCGCCACTTCGGGGTCCTCAACCTGCCTTGACCCCGCGTCTCCCCTTAATTGCAACGTGGCCTCAACCACATGATGCATGGCCCCAAGGTGAGCCTGTGAGAGCAATCCCCCGTGGGTATTAACAGGAAGGTCCTTCCCTATCTCCATTCTTCCCTCAAGGGCAAACGCTCCTCCCTCTCCCTTGGGAACAAAACCCAGTCCCTCGAGTTCAAGAAGAACGGTTATCGTAAAGCAGTCGTAAAGAAACGCTATGTCAACGTCCCTTGGTTCTATTCCCGCAGTGTTAAACGCCTTCTGCCCCGATCTCTCGACCGCGTCGTATATCTGGTCAAGGTTCTCTAGGGAGGTGAGGTACTGGTGAGAGTATCCCTGTCCCATTCCCCAGAGGTAGGCAAGATCGTTTTCTATTCCAAGCTCCTTCGCCTTATCTTCCGTAGTTACTATGAAAGCAGCTCCCCCGTCAGAGATAATCGAGCAGTCATACTTGGTAAGGGGCTCCGCTATAACTCTTGAGGTAAGAACGTCCTCTATTGAGAGCGGATCCTTGTTCATCGCGTTTTCCTTATCAGCTGCGTGCTTTCTCATGGTAACCGCCACAGCTGCGAGGTGTTCTCTTCTGCTGTTCCAGTCATGCAGGTATCTCTGCGCCGCGAGTGCGTATCCCCCGGGAGTCGTTAATCCGTATGGGAACTCAAACTCCGCGTGGCACATCTCCCTTATAAGCGCAAGCATCCCCGAGGACGATATCCCCGAGAGGGTGTTATCCCCCCTTACGCAGAGTACCACTTCTGCCTGCCCCGAGGATATGGCCATGGCGGCCTCGGCCACCATCCACACCGCGGTGGCTCCCCCCACGGCTACCGAGGAGAAGAACCTCGGGTTCATGCCGAAGTAATCGGCAAAGGTAGTGCAGTGCATGAAGGTGTGCTCGACAAGGGAGAAGGCCGTTACGAGGCCGTCCACGTCATCTTTTTTTATCCCCGCGTCCTCAATAGCGAGCTTTGAGGCTTCGCTCAGGAAGTGAAAGGAGCTTTTATCCGGGATCTTTCCCTGTTCCGTTTCACCCACCCCGGCGATAACCACTTTTTTGTTCTTTAGAAGTTCTCGGGTCTCCTGTATGCCCGGAAGGTTCTTAGACATTGTAATGCTTCCTCCTTACTTAGTGCTCTTTAATGTTCAAAATCCGTATCATATTACTACATACACAGGGATTTTGCCAAACTAAATCCCAAGTTCGCGCGAAATAACGATACGCTGTATCTCCGAGGTTCCTTCGGTTATGGAAGCCAGCCTCGCGTCGCGGTAGTATCTCTCTGCGTTGTACTCGACGCTGTAGCCGTAGCCACCGAGTACCTGCAGGGCTTCAGTGGCCACCCACTGCACTATCTCGGCCGAGTAGAGCTTGGCCATGGAAGCTTCCTTGAGACATCTTTTCCCTTTGCTGTAGAGCCATGCGGCCTTGTAAACCATAAGTCTCGCGGTCTCTATTTTGACCGCCATATCGGCGAGCTTGAAGCTTATGGCCTGAAACTTCGATATGGGTCTTCCGAACGCCTCTCTTTCCTTTGAATACTGAAGAGCGTACTCAAAGGCGGCCTGAGCTATTCCGACGCTTTTCGCGGCGTGGGTTATGCGTGCTCCGAGCAACGTTTCCATCGCCCCCGCGAATCCCCCTTCTCCTACGAGCAGACTTTCTTCACCGACCTCACAGCCCTCAAATATAAGTTCCGAGGTGTCCGCGGAGCGGTGCCCGAGCTTGTGCATCTTTCCGCTTACGGAAAATCCCGGGGTGCCCTTGTCAACTATAAATATGCTTATCCCGTGACCCTTTTTCGTCTTGTCTGTGTAGGCGGCCACGACCGCGTAATCGCACATGGTGCCGTTTGTTATCCAGGTCTTCGTGCCGTTAAGCACGTAGTGGTCTCCCTTTTTTTCCGCCTGGGTTCTTATGCTTCGCGCGTCGGAACCGGCATTGGGTTCGGTGATTCCCAGGGAGCCGATCAGTTTGCCCTCGATCCCGGGGACGAGATATTTCTGCTTCTGCTCCTCGGAGCCGAATTTGTATATGGGGAACATGGAAAGGCTTGTGTGGGCGTTAATGCACATAGCTATGCCGGCGTTAACCCTCCCCATTTCCTCCGAGAATATGCAGTCCATTATCTTATCCTGAGCGACCCCTCCGTATTCTTCCGGAAAGGAGATTCCAAGCAGTCCGATTTCCCCGAGCATGGGAAACAGCTGCTTGGGGAAGGTCTGAGTGGCTTCCGCTTCTTCAACCAGCGGTTCTATCTCGTTCTGGGCGAAATCCACTATCATTTCCCGGAACATGCGCTGCTCGTCCGTGAATTCGAAATCAATAGGCAATTTGGCGTCCTCCCTGTGCCAATCCTCATTATAGCGAGAAAGTTTTTCGGGAAGGCAGTATAGCCGTTTTAGCGCGCTGTGGCAAAGTAACTTTGCAATTGCGGTAAAAACTCTATTGACATAACTGGTAAGTAGAGAGTACTATAACAAATGTTCCACCTTCCGGTTGCCGCCGTGGCTGTTTTTTCCCTAACGGGATTAAGTGGCTTCGGCGGCTTTTTTTTGTCTGATTCAGCATAAACCGTGATCGCGTTTCGGGCGAAGAATTCTCTCTTCTTTTCACACCCAAATCGGCATTTTTAGGGGGTTAAGCGGGCAGATATTCTTCGGTATCCCGAAACCGGGAAAAAGTTTGCTTAATATCACAAAAAAGTACTTGACAAAAGGGTGTAAGATTTGATTGAATGTAAATCGGGTGAGGTTGCGTCTATTCGCATCCAACAGAA
>VXTZ01000019.1 GCA_009837205.1 Candidatus Dadabacteria bacterium
GTCATAGACAGAAGCCGTTCCATCTTCTTTTATTCTCCGCCTTTGGGAGTTATCGTATTCGCATGAACAGCTTTAAAATCGCCCTTGTTCAGAACCGGGTGCACAAAGACAAAGACGAAAACCTGAAAAAAGCCATATTAAACGTAGAGAAAGCTTCTGCGCTCGGAGCGAACATAGTCTGTCTTCCCGAGCTTTTTCTCACCAGGTACTTCTGTCAATCTGAGGACACAGGCTGTTTTGATCTCGCCGAACCCATCCCCGGACCCACAACGGACAGATTCTGCGGGGAAGCGGAAAAAAGAGGAGTTTTCATCGTGTGCCCGCTTTTTGAGAAAAGGGCGTCCGGCGTGTATCACAACTCCCTTGTCCTTATCGATCCCTCGGGAGAGATTTCCGGCATTTACAGAAAGATGCACATACCGGATGACCCGGGCTATTTCGAGAAGTTCTACTTTGCTCCCGGAGACACGGGGTTTTCCTGTTTTGAAACCGCTTTTGCGAAGATAGGCACACTTATTTGCTGGGACCAGTGGTATCCCGAAGCGGCACGCATAGTATCGCTCAAGGGGGCGGACATTATCTTCTACCCGACCGCCATAGGGTGGCGCACGGACGAGGATGAACACTCGAAAAATACCCAGCTTGAGGCATGGAAAACTGTTCAGCGCGCCCACGCGGTCTCAAATGGAATCTATGTCGCAGCCGTGAACAGGGTGGGCTTCGAGGAATCGGGAGAAACCGGTGAAGGAATAAATTTCTGGGGAAATTCCTTTGTGTGTGACCCCCAGGGAACGGTGATCTGCGAGGCTTCCGGCGAGAGAGACGAGATCATACTGGCCGACATCGACCTTAGGAAGCTTGAGGAGACCAGAAGGAACTGGCCCTTTCTTCGGGACCGAAGAATTGACTCCTACTCCGAGCTTCGGCAAAGATTTATCGACAATGATTCCGGTACCTGAAATTGAGTGATTCTTCAGCGGTTCGTTACAGACTTCCAGCTGAATGGGAACCTCACGACGCCACCTGGCTTGTGTGGCCGCAGAACGTAAGCGATTGGCCGGGAAAATTCTCGGGGATCGAGAGGGTATACCGCGAGATCGTAAGCCACCTGTCAGAATCAGAGAAGGTGAGAATAATAGTTGACCCCGGAGGAACACAGAAGCGGGCCGAGGGGTTTCTCAGGGAAGAATCAACTGATCTTGGCAACGTGGAGTTCTACGAGTGCTCCACGGACAGATCCTGGATACGGGATTCCGGCCCCTTCTTCGCAAGAGACGGTTCCGGGGGGCTGAGCGTGCTTGATTTCGGGTTTAACGGATGGGCCAAGTACCCGGACTGGGAAAATGACGACATGATTCCAGGGTTCGTGGCCAAGACCCTTCGTCTTGACTCAGAAACCCCTGCATGTGTTGGAAAGAAAATCATTCTTGAGGGCGGAAGCATTGACGTAAACGGAGAGGGCTCCCTGATAACAACTAGGCAGTGTCTTCTGAGTACCGAGAAACAGGTAAGGAATCCTTCTTTCGGGAAAAACGACTACAAGGCGGTGTTCTCTGAGTATTTCGGCGCAACGAACGTTCTCTGGCTTAACGAAGGCATAGAGGGAGATGATACAAACGGCCACGTTGACGATATATGCAGGTTTACGGGTCCCAGCACGGTTGTCTTATGCCTTGAGAACAGCTCCCGGGACCCGAATTACCGCCCGCTTCGCGAAAACCTTGAGATACTCCAGGGCCTAGAGCTTGAGGATGGGGGAAAGATTGAAATCGTCCCCCTCCCGATGCCATCGCCGCTTTTTTTCGACGGAGAAAGACTTCCGGCAACTTATGCTAATTTCTACGTCTCAAACGAAAAAATTCTCGTCCCCGTCTATAACGATCCGAAAGACCGTGAGGCGCTCGGCGTACTGTCGGAACTTTTTCCCGCAAGACATGTGGTTGGAATTGACTGCATCGACCTTGTGTGGGGATTCGGAGCTATCCACTGCATGACAAAGGAAGAGCCTCTTCGCTGACCGTGCAAACTCAGACCGAGTTAATCACCGCGAGACCAGGTTAACCCCTTCGTACTCAAGAATCGCCCTTTTCACGTCAAGCCCCCAGCGGTAGCCGTGAAGATCCCCCGCCTTCCCTATAATACGGTGGCAAGGCACCAGATAAGCAATCGGATTTCCCGCCACGGCATTTGAGACGGCCCTTACGGCAGTAGGCACTCCTGCCGACTCCGCGAGTTCTGAATAGGACAAGGTCTCACCCTCCCGGACCTGCATCAGCTTTTCCCATACCTTGAGCTGAAACCGTGTTCCTAGGAGCAGTATCTCCGGAGGCCGTCTTCCCGGGGAAAACAGCAATTTCCGCAATACCTCGGCCGTCTTTTCGTCATCCCTTCGGTTCTTCGGGTTCGGCCATACCTTCCTGAATTCTTCCAAGTGGGTTTTAGGATCGGTGCGGAAAAAACTCATATGACATATAACTTCTTCGCAGATTCCGATAAGACATTTTCCAAACGGGCTACCGTGAATTCCGTAGATAAGGCGCATCCCGGACCTGGCTTCTTTCTTTTTCCCGGAAGAAATCTCTTTTGTGTTAACCACAATATCCCGCCATAAGTGATTCGGGAAGCTTTCCAAGACTTCATTATCGTGGGTTTTCACATTCATCGACTGCAAAACAAAACTACCTCTTTCCGAAAATCGATCTCGCTATTATCATCTTGTGTATCTCGTTTGTGCCTTCGTATATCTCCCCGACCTTGGAATCTCTGTAGATCTCCTCGACCTTGTAGGTGGAAGAGTCATGGGCAAGTTCCACCATAAGCCCGAGACCCCCGAATATCTGAACGGCGTCGCGGGCCATGGTAACGCTTATCTCCGAGCCGTAGTACTTGGCGGCGGATGTCTCGAAAGTCGGGAAAGGATCCCTGTTGTCAAGGCAGATCGCGGCCTTCAAATACAGGTTCCTAGCGTTTTCTATCTCAACGGCCCTCTGCGCCAGCAAAAACTGCCAGTACTGAAAATCGGCTATCTTTTTTCCGAAAGCCTCCCTCTCGTTCATGAACTCCACGCATTCATCGAACGCCGACTGCGCCATCCCCACCCCACTTGCCCCGATTCCCGTTCTTCCGTAAAGAAGGGAATTAACGGCGACCCGAAGGCCCTCTCCTTCCTTCCCTATTAGGTTTTCCCGGGGCACCTCCACATCCTTAAGATATATGTCGTAGGTAAGTTCTCCCCTGTTTCCGAGTTTTTTATCCGGGGCGCTCACAGAACAGCCCGGCGAATCAAGATCAACCACTATCATTATGGATTTGTCCCCCGCTGAGGCTAGCAGAGTAACGAAATCAGCCACCCCGGCGTTGGTTATATAGCGCTTGCGGCCGTTTACAATGTATTTTTTACCCTTCTTGCGGGCTTTCGTTACAAGAGACTCGGTCCTTACGTCAGAACCCGACTGGGGCTCCGTCATCGCAAATGACGCCACCGAGGTTCCATCAAGAGCCGCAGCGAGATATTTTTCCTTTATGTGAGGGGACCCCATAGCCAAGGTTTTTCCGGAAAGCAAAAAGTGGGCATTTATCGTTCCCGCGACGCTCGCGCTTATGTAGGCGAGTTCCTCCGCCATAACCGCTACTGCGCACGCCGGGTAGGAAAGACCCAGTCCCCCGTCCTTTTTTGAATACGGAATCCGGAAAAACCCCTCTGCGGCCATTTTCCTGAAAAGGTCACGGGGAAAATTCTCGTTTTTCTCGCTTTTCTCTCCTATGTCCCTAGCAATCGGAAGAACCTCTTTTTCGGCAAAATCCCTTACTTTCTTCCTGATTTCTCTCGTCTCCTCGGGAAAAAGATGCTCCTTGTAGAGCTTTGTCTGCATTCTTTGGGGTAACTTGCGCATTCCGCTAACTCCCGTAGTTAAAGATTGTACTTCTGCAAAGACAGGCTGGCATATGTCTTCCAAATAGTTTAACCAACTTATCAGATGAACGTTAAAAACATCTCAGGAGAACCGAGATCCGGAAGCAAAAATAAGAACCCTAGGTGCTTCCCGCTTCTCACTATCCTTGCTCTCAAGTAAAATGAATCTGAGCAAATCCGCACTTGGGAGGAACCAGTTGTCTCTTACCGGAATTGTCGTACCGTACTGGGCCGACGTAAAAAAAGATGATCTCACCTATTTTTCGAAACTGGCAGAAGACTTAGGCTACCACTCCATCTGGGTTCCCGAAATGTGGGGACGGGACGCATTTTCCTTAATATCCCACATGGCTTCGGTCACAGAAAGGATAAATCTGGCCACCGGTATCATCTCCGTTTACAGCAGGTCTCCGGCACTCATAGCGCAGACGGCGGCCACCGTGGATGAGTACTGCGGGGAAAGATTCATCCTTGGACTCGGGATAAGCAGCGTTTACCTCAACGAATACTGGCACGGCACGAAATTCGAGCGGCCCCTGAGACGGACACTTGAGTGCGTCGAGATAATAAGGACGACACTTGCAGGAAAGAGAGTCGACTATGAGGGGGAGATTTTCAGGCTTAAAAACTTCAGGCTTCTTTTTAAGCCCCGACGAAGCGAGATCCCCATATATATCGCATCCATGGGACCGAAAAACATCGAGCTTACCTCCCAGGTCGCTGACGGCTGGATTCCCTATCTCTGCCCCGTGGGCCTTATTAACGAAAGAAAAAAGGTGCTCGCTTCCAGCGGAAGAAAAATAACCGTGGCCCCGTTTATTCCGGCGATGGTTTCCGAGGACCGAAGCGAATCAAGAGAAATCGTAAGGGAATTCGTGGCCCTTTATGTATGCTCCATGGGAGATTATTACAATAAGCTCGTAAGCAGCTATGGATTCGGGGAAGAAGCGGACAGGGCGAGAAAACTCTGGCGGGAAAACAGAGCGGAGGCTATAAAAAGCATAAGCGACGAACTGCTTGATCTTGTTTCCGTAAGCGGTTCCCCGGAGGAGGGAAGAGCAAAGCTCGCGGAGTTCGCCGAGAGCTCCGATCTCCCCATTCTCATGTTTCCCTACAACGCTTCAAGAGAGCAGACAGCTTTTGCAATGAAGGCGCTTGCCTCTTGAGAGAACAGTCCGGGCTTAAGGGTCAGGTCTTGACATAATTTCCTGTCTTCATTATAATCCCTTCTATGGCAAGGCCGCTAAGACCGGAATACGCAGGGGCCGTCTATTACGTCTCCTCAGTCGGGAACAGAGGGCAGAGCGTCTTTCAGAACTCAGCCGACGGCAACACTTGGATAGAAGTCCTCGAGGGGGTATGCGGAAGGTTCGGATGCCTCTGCTTTGGCTACTGTCTCATGTCCGACGGGTACCATCTGGTCATTGAGACCCCAAAGCCCAACCTCTCAAAAGCCATAAGACAGCTAAACGGCGTTTACACTCAGCGTTCAAACAGGCTGCACGATACAGACGGTCATGTTTTCCGGGGAAGATATAAATCCATAGCTGTCCAGAGGGAGAAATATCTTCTACCCCTTATGGCCCATATCTTTCTTCTCCCCCTTCGAGCCGGGTTCGTACAACATCCCAACCAGTTCAAATGGAGCAGTTGCAGGTACCTTTACGGAAAGGATGAAGCGCCAGGATACATAGACCTCGAGTGGTTCTCAGAAGGATTCTCTTCGGATATAAACGCTTTTGATGAGTTTCTCGAAGAGAATAGTTCGCGCGACGTGATCTCGGAAGCCCGAAAGCAGGTATATCTCGGCGATGATGGATTCATAGAGCTTGTGCAGGAAAAAACGAAGAGGGATTCGCGGTCAAAAGATATTCCCAAGTATCAGCTCACAAAACCCCTACCGGGCATGATAGACGGCTTCATGCGAAGCGGACACTCAAGAGAGGAAGCGATAGCTAAAACCTACCTTACGGGGGACTACACACTGAGAGAAGTTGCCGACGCGGTCTCAGTTCACTACTCGGTTGTGAGCAAGATCGTAAGCGAATACGAGAAAACCTCTTCTCTTTCTCGGTAAAAATCCTCAGTCGACTCCGGACTGCTCTGCGAGTTCCTCAACCTCGTCCACCATCGCACCTATCACGTCAAGTCCCGTCTGCCAGAAACCGGGGTTGTTTATATCTACCCCCACTCCAGAGAGGAGCTCTGCGGGCGAGGCGCTTCCCCCGGACCGAAGAAGCTCCATGTAATCGGGCACAAAAGACCTTCCCCGCTCCAAGAACATTCCGTAAAGAGCTAGGGTGAGCAGCTCACCGAATGAATATGCGTAGCAGTAAAAGGGAGAGTGTATGAAATGGGGGATGTAAAGCCACCAGTAAGCGTAGTTTTCGGTCAGGGTAACAGAATCTCCAAACATCTCACGGTTAGCCTCGATCCAGAGTTCGCTTATTCTCGGGGTCGTAAGCTCCCCCTGATCTCTTCTTTCGCTGTGCAGGTTCTGCTCGAACCTTGTAAGTACCGCCTGTCTGAAGACCGTGGCCATTATATCCTCGAGTTTTTCCGCTACCAGAACCAGCCTGCCTTCCCTTCGCGTTTCTTCCTCCTTGAGGCGGTGAAACACGAGCATTTCCGCAAAGACGCTTGCGGTCTCAGCAGTGGTAAGAGGCGTGTGGGCCTGAAAATAACCCTGTCGTCTCGAAAGATACTGGTGCACGCCGTGGCCAAGCTCGTGAGCCAGAATCATCACGTCTCTCGGTTTCCCGGTGTAGTTCATAAAAACATAGGGGTGTACGCCGGGAACCGTACCGTGGCTGAAAGCGCCTCCTCTTTTCCCGTCCCGAAGCTCGGCGTCTATCCAGTTTTTCTCGAAAAACGAAGACGCGGTCTTTTTCATCTCGGATGAGAATTCACCGAACGAAGAAAGCACGATTTCCTCTGCCTTGTCCCATGGAACCTGCTCCCTCTCCGAACCCAGGGGAGCGTAGCGGTCGTAGTCGTAGAATCTTCGGTACCCGAGAAGTTTTCCCTTGAGTCCATAGTAGCGTTTTACGAATCCGAAGCTTTGCTCGCACGATTCAAGCAGGGCTTCCACGGCACTGTGGGATATCTCGTTGCTAAGGTGACGCGCCGACATGGGATCCTCGTAGCTCCTAAGCCTGTCGTTTATTGAGTGGTCGTTTACAAGAGTGTTGAATATGTAGGTAAGTACATGGGAGTTCTCTTTAAGCCCCCTTGTGAGACCGGACCAGGCTGCCTTTCTTTTCCTTCTGTCCGGGTCGTAAAGAAGCGAGAGGGTCCGGGACTGGTTCAGCCTTTCGGTCTTGCCCGAGAGCCTCACACGAAACTGGATATTGTTCACGACCTCGTCAAAAAGTCTTGAAAACGCCTTCTGCCCGGTGTTTGACTTCTCCTGAAGTATCTTTTCCTCGGCCTCTGAGAGAGTGTGGTTTCTGTACTGTCTTTCCTGCTCGAGAAAATGCCTGTATTCCGAAAGTTCCGGGTTATTAAGAAGTTTCTTCGCTCTTTTCTTCGGAACCGAAACCCATTCAACGTAAAAGAAAATGAGCTTTTTCTGAACTTCCGTCGCCTTCTGCTGCATTGACGAACGAAAGGCGCCGTTTTTGGGGTCCCGGGTGTCGGCTGCAAAAACAAGGTGAGCGAAGGAAAGTATCTTTCCGATTCTTTCCGACAAGCGCTCAAGCTCCTTCACCGCTCCCGCGAGCTTCCCAGCGGTAAGTGAAGGAGACTTTATCTTCCCCCTGTACTTCTTTTCAAATCTGCTCGCACGCGCCGATATCCTCTCGAAATCCTTCTCCACGCGTGGGTCGGAAATTCCTCCGTAAAGGTCCGAGAGATCCCAACTTATGCCTTCTGCTTTCGCCATGTCCGTCTCCGTAGCTCCTTGTCGGGAGCAAAAATTAAGTTATTCCCGAAGCAGGTATATATCCTCAAGCGATCTTCCCTTTTCCATGTAGTCCATTCCGTAGCCTACGAGGAACCCTTCATCCACTTGGAAACCCGTGTAATCAGGCTCTGGATCCATCGCGCCCTTTCCTCTTTTGTCTATGAGTGCGCATATCCGAAGCGAACCCGGGTTTTTAGACTCTATGTGCTGCAGGATAAACTTCGCCGTCTCCGAAGTGTCAATTATATCTTCAATTATTATAACGTCCCTGCCCTCCACTTCGCATTCAATATCCCTTAAGAGCTTGAGGCGTCTAGGCCGCGTTCCCTCTCTGTAACTTGAAACCCTGAGAAACTGCCTTTCGACCATTACGGTTACCCGCACCAGAAGATCTTCAAAGAAAGGACGCGCTCCTTTAAGAACGCAGACCGCGACGGGAGTTTTTCCCTCGTAGTCCCCCGAAATTTGCTCGGCGAGCCTCGAAACGGCGGTTTTTATATCGTCTTTTAAGAGAAATTTTTTAAGCGCGACACCTTCTAGGATTTCAGTTTCTTCAGACAGCACCTCGCCCCTCCTTCAAAGTTTTTTCAAGTTCAGGACAAAGTTCGATCACGGAGCGGCGAAGAAACCCCCGCTCGTAAACGTCGGGATCGACAATCTCTCCGTTCCACACGAGTATATCCAGGTCCATTTTTCTCGGGCCGTAGCGATCCTCCCCGACACCTCTCCCGAGGGAAACCTCTACTCCCTTGAGCAGGGTTTTCAGTTGCTTGCAGCCAAGACGGGTTTCTATCAGCAAGGAACCGTTTAGAAAATCCTGCTGCTCACGGGATCCTATGGGCTTGGTTCTCACGAACTTCGATTCTCCGAGAACCCTGAGTTTCTCCCCGAGCATTCGTTTGGCGACGCTTACGTTTCTCTCGGCGTCTATGTTTGAACCGACCCCGATAATAACCGTATTCATACCCTGATACCTTCTCCTTGCGCCGACAAAACGGTCTCCAGACCACAAAACCAAATTTCACTCAGCCACCTAAGCCGGCATCCGCGCCTAATCGGAACCGTATTTTACATCTAGCCTGCTGAATGTTAAGTATGGTTTAAAAAACCGCGGAAAAGTCTTCCGCGTTGCGTCTCCGAGAAAACCGGCAAGACGGCACCTGTCCTGCTTACCTTTCCCTCGCTTCGGTCACAGAAACGGAATCAGCAAAACGGAGCGCCCCGGGCTTCTCCACCTTCACCGACGCCCACCTCACCGCCGGATCCTCAAAAACTATATCGCATATACCTCCGGCGACTCTCTCAAGCAGGTTAAAATCGTTTGTCTCCACAAAGCTTATGATCTTTTTGTTTATGGCCTTGTAGTCCAAAGTATCATCTATGTCGTCGCTCTCGGCGGCCTTGCGTCCGTCAAAATCGATGGTGACGTTTATGATCAGGTCCTGGCGGTTCTCCTTCTCCCAGTCATAAACCCCTATTATAGTACGAAGCCTCAGGTTTTCGATCTTTATTATCATCTGATCAGGTAAGACTCATGCCTCCGTCAACGAAAAGACACTCTCCGGTGACGTAATTATTCTCCAAAAGATAGTTAAACGCGTTAATTATATCCTCAACAGAGCCTGGACGCTTCATCGGAGCTCCCCGCGCCATCTTGTGAAGATAGTCATCCCCGAACCCCGGGGGAGCGAGAACGGCCCCTGGGCACACGGCGTTTACCCGAAAATCGGGAGCGAGTTCCCTTGCAAGCATTTTCGTCAAGTGATAAAGGCATTTCTTGCTCAGGTTGTAGCAAAAATGCTCAACGGGATTTTTTCTGATTCTCGTGTCAAGGAAATTAACGATAAGCCCCCCGCTTGCCTCAGTGGAAAAAGACTGGGAGAGGAAAAAAGGTGCCTTGAAGTTTATAGCCATATCGGTTTCAAGAAATTCGGGGGTCATGTCACGGAATCCGACGTTCTCGAAAATTGAGGCGTTGTTAACAAGAACACACAGCCCCCCGAAACTTTCCATGACTCTCGGGATAAGCTCCTTTGCGTCATCAGGTGATGAAAGGTCGCACCTGAAAAGCTCGCATTCGACGCCGGTCCCGAGAATAAGTTCCCTTGTAGCCAGGGCCTCTTTTTCGGAGGAATTGTAGTGAAGGGCGAGATAGTAGCCCTTCCGGGCGAGATTCAGGGATATCTCCTTTCCTATTCTCACCGCCCCGCCTGTAACCAAAGCTGCCTTTTTCATTTCACACGGGAAACAACGGTTTTCATGTAGCACACGCTGCAAAAACCGCCTCTGGGTATATATTGATATATTATTCCCATTGTTTATTATAAGTAAATTTAAAAACGGCCCGCGAAAGCGAAACCCCGGCCGTCGTTTCATATGAATCCGACGCGCGCTGCCGCGGATCTTTAATGTTTGCGTACGGATTTCTCCCCGAGGATGAAGAATTGGAGAACCTTGTAATCAACTGTATAAGAACGCTCGCGATGGACGCCGTGGAAAAAGCGAAGTCCGGCCATCCGGGAACCCCGATGGCTCTCGCTCCCACGGCTTTCGTACTTTTCGACAAGTTCTTAAGGCACAATCCCAAGAACCCGAGTTGGCCCAACCGCGACCGCTTCATCCTTTCCGCCGGTCACGCTTCCATGCTTCTCTACGCCGCCCTTTACGTAAACGGATACGACATCCCGATTGACGAGATAAAGAAATTCCGAAGCCTCCACAGCCGCTGTCCCGGTCACCCCGAAGTGGGAATCACGGCTGGAGTCGAGACCACTACAGGGCCTCTGGGGCAGGGAGTATCGAATTCGGTTGGAATGGCCATAGCAAGCAAATGGCTTTCGGAGCACTTTAACCGTCCCGGCTACGACATAATAAATCATCATGTGTATTCAATCTGCAGCGACGGGGACATGATGGAAGGAATTTCCTCAGAAGCCGCATCCATAGCAGGACATCTGGGGCTCGGAAACCTGATCTGGATATACGACAGCAACAGCATAACTATCGAGGGCAGCACCTCGCTTGCGTATTCCGAGGACACGGAAATGCGGTTTGGTTCCTACAACTGGCACGTGGAGAAAGTCTCGGATGCAAACAATCTTGAGGAAATTGAAAAAGCCCTAGATCGCGCACGATCCGAAACCAAAAGGCCTTCCATTGTAATATTGAAAAGCCAAATAGCCTACGGAAGCCCCAACAAGCAGAACACGTGTGAGGCCCACGGATCGCCACTTGGGGAGGAGGAAGTCAGACTGGCGAAGGAATTTTACGGATGGGACGCCCCGGGAAACTTTCACGTTCCCGAAGAGATTCTCTCCTACATGAAAGAAGCAGTCGCCAGAGGAAACGATGCCGAAGCGGCCTGGAAGGAGAATTTCAGGAAGTATTCAAACGAATATCCGGAACTTGCTCACGACTTTGAGATGCTTGATAAAAGGAAGCTGCCTGAAGGATGGGACAGCGACATCCCGTCTTTTCCCTATCCCGCAGATCCGGTTGCTACCCGTTCCGCGAACTCAAGCATAATTAACTCCATAGGGGAAAAAGTGCCATGGTTCATGGGCGGCGCCGCGGATGTAGGCTCCTCAACTAAAACCTATATTAAGTGTACAACGAGCTTTTCCGCCGAGGACCGCGAGGGAAGAAACTTTCATTTCGGAGTCAGGGAACATTCAATGGCCGCGATAGCAAGCGGCATGTGTCTCAGCGGACTCAGGGCATACGCCTCGACCTACTTTGTGTTTGCCGACTACATGAAACCCTCGATAAGACTTGCAGCCCTGATGAAACTTCCCGTAATCTACATTTTCACTCATGACAGCATAGGAGTTGGCGAGGACGGACCCACTCATCAACCCATAGAGCATCTGGCGGCCCTCAGAGTCACACCCAATATCGATGTCATCCGTCCCTGCGACGCAAACGAGCTTGCGATTCTTTGGAAACACGTGATGGGGCTTTCTGACCGTCCCGCCGCATTCGTTCTCACAAGACAGAACGTTCCGATAATAGACAGGGACCGCTACGCCGCGGCCGATGGAGCCCTCGCGGGGGGTTATGTACTTGCGGACTCAGACGGCACACCTGACATCATACTGATATCCACGGGTTCTGAGGTTCACATCTGTCTCGAAGTTTATGAAAAGCTGCGCGAGATGGAGAAAAATCCGAGAGTTGTGAGTCTCCCGTGCTGGAGTCTTTTCGAAGCTCAGTCCCAGAAGTACAAAGACAGCGTCCTGCCGCCTTCTGTAGGCACGAGGCTAAGTGTCGAGGCCGGAGCAACGTTCGGATGGGAAAAATTCACGGGATCGGGCCCCGCTGCCAAGGTCTACGGAATAGACTGCTTTGGAGAGTCCGCGCCATACCAAGACGTGATGAACAACTTCGGTTTTAACGCGGACACCATCCTAAAGGAATGCCTCAAGCTGCTTGGTAACTAGTACCGTGTCCACTGAAAACAAAGCCGGTTCGGAGTCACCAAACTACACCGAATACGCGGGCGATTACGGAAGCATAATCCAATCCCAACTCCTCGAACTTGAGAAAAACCGCTTTGCCGAAAGATTCTTCGAATACGATCATCTGCTCTGGGCAGATAATCCTTCCGAGATCACGAATCGCCTCGGTTGGGTCCATCTTCCAAAGCAGATGCTCGCGGTAATAAATGAAATAGACAACTTCTCAGAATCGATAAGGAAAAAAGGGTTTACCGAAGTTGTTGTTTTAGGCATGGGGGGCTCAAGTCTCTCCTCCGAGGTGTTCAGAAATATATTCACCCTCCGCGACGGCTTTTTGCGCCTCACTCTTCTTGACACTACGGACCCCGATTTCATTCTTAAGACCCGGGAGAGCGTAGACCTTCTTAGAACTCTCTTCGTAGTCTCCTCAAAATCAGGTTCGACCGTGGAAACCGTTTCCCTCATGAAATACTTTTACGGCGAACTCGAGAGAAAAACCGGGGCCCCGGGAGAACATTTCATCTGCATAACGGATCCTGGCTCAGAACTGATCAAAACGGCTGACAAACATGGTTTTAGCAGGGTGTTCATCAACGATCCGAACGTCGGCGGGAGGTTCAGCGCGCTTTCCTACTTCGGCCTCGTTCCCGCATCTCTTGCGGGAGTCGATATACGCAAGATACTTCAATCGGCCTTTTCCGTGCTGCTTGAACTTGAAAACTCAGTCGGAGGAAAATGCCACGAGAGTCCCTCCTTTCGTCTGGGGACATTTCTCGGGGTCATGGCCGAGCAGGGAAGAGACAAGATGGGCTTTATCTTTTCCGAAAAGCTTTTTCCTTTCGGCTGCTGGGTGGAACAACTGATCGCCGAAAGCACCGGGAAAAACGGAACGGGCATCCTTCCACTGCTTGACGAAGAGGTCCCGGACTGCCCACGGCCGGGAGACGACAGGGCATACATTCTCCTTTCCCTGAGGGAGGACGGAACTGTGGATACGGCCGCCTCGCGCATCAGGAACTCCAAGATTCCCTTCGTGAAAATAGTAGTTGACAGTCCCGACCAGATAGCCGCGGAACTCTTCCGCTTCGAGTTTGCCGTGGCGCTTGCCGGAAGCATAATGGGAATAAATCCCTTTGACCAGCCCGACGTCGAATCCGCGAAGGCCTTCGCAAGAAGTTTTCTCGGACTCTACAGGGAAACGGGCGAACTTGAGCCAGAAGAGCCCGATTTTTCCAGAAACGGTCTTGCTTTCTCAAGTAACAGGAACATAGAATCCCCGGAGCAGCTAAAAGATATCATCTCTTCAAAGAAAAAAGGGTACGTATCGATTCAGGCTTACGTAGACCCCGCAGAAGAAAATTCAAAAGAGCTTCTTTCCCTTCGCGCACAGATTGAAAGCATATCACCCGTACCCGTAACCTTGGGGTTCGGCCCGAGATTCCTTCACTCAACAGGTCAGCTTCACAAAGGAGACTCGGGAGAAGGATTCTTCATTCAAATCGTAAGCGATAATGAAAACGATCTGCCCATACCTGATGACGTCGGTTCTGCGGAATCGGCATTCTCTTTCCAAGTACTCAAAACAGCCCAGGCCACCGGAGACTTCAGGTCTCTTGACGAAACGGGAAGGGGGATTGCAAGAATCAGGATACCGTCTGACATCCCGCAAGGCGTACGGAAAATCGCCCGGATTTTCGCCTGACCCGTCCCACGCGCGGCCGAAAAGACGCAGGGGTCTGCGGCAGAAACAACAGCAAGTCAAGCAATCCGCCTGCACAGGGCACTTTATCAGGTTGAAATTATTGCTCCAAAATGGGATAATCACATTTATGTCGTTGGGATTCAGGTTGCAAAGCCAAGCTGATTCTAGGTGGCGGGTTCGACCTGAAGACTAACGTGAGGTAACTATCTATGTAAAACACGCAAAGGGGGTTGAAGATGAGTGCTGTACTCTTACGAAAACCGGGAAGTTCCATTAATTCCAGTGCCGTTATAAAGATACAAAATCCGGTCTTCTTTCTCTGCATGTTGGCACTGCTTGTCTTCTTTTCCCACGCGGGTCCGCTTCAGGCCCATGAAATCCCTGGTATCCCGAGCCGCGCAGGCACAGAAGACAACCACAGCCCCGACAGCATAACAGCAAAAGACGTCAGAGCCGGGAACATGGAAGACATGAAAGCCTTCATGCTGCACGCAATGGCTCACATGGAGCAGCTAATAGACTACAACACCGGCCTCGCGCCCTTTCTGCAGCTCATTGAAGAGGAGGGAGGTGACTGGCGCAAAGACAGCATATATATCTTCCGGACGAGCAAAGATGGTGTAATACAGCAACCCCACCCCTATTATCCTCCCGCCCAAGGCGGAATCCTGTCACACAAAAATCCCGTTATGAAAGGGCTCATGGACGAGTTACAAGAAAAAGAAGATGGAGTGGCTTGTCGCAATTACACTTTCAGGAATGAAGAGAGAGCGGCATGTGCCGTTAAATTTAACCTGCACCTCGACAGTCTTTCGTTTCCGCTTCCGACCATCCTGGTCGGCGGGCTTCACCATAATTTCTCAGATGTGTCCTTTTCCAATCTGAAATGCCCTCATTATGTTCCCGAAACAAGCGCCGTCGACGTGGTGGACAGGGATACGCTCAAGAAGTTTGTAGACGAGTTCGCTCAATTCTATGTTGAGTGGCGGGAAAGGGTAGGCCTGCTTGAGCTTATCAACTCGGTGAGTTGTTTCAGGGTCTTGCCATGGAAAAACGATTCCATCTACCTTTTCGCAATGGCTGCAAATAACCGGTTAGTTGTTCTAAACGGCAACACGCCCAGCCTTGAGAACAAAAGCCTGAATGTTGAAGACGACAACGGAACCAATGTCGGGGATCTGCTGGTAGAAGCCGTAAAGGATTTGCCGCATTTACCTTCCGGCGAAGGAGCGTTTGTTGAGTATCTCTGGGACGACCCGACTACGCCTGATGACGATATACGCGACGCCGAAGGAAATCTGATACCCGGCAGGGCTCCCGGCAATTCTCCCAAGATAACCTATGTCACGTCGATTCCGTCAACCGATGGGCAGGGTCAGATCATCTGGGGTTCCGGCATCTATCCCGAAACAGGTGACGACAATGGCTGCGCTATCGCGGAAGGAGCGGACGCACCCGGAAGCGTCCTGCTCAACTTCTTCATGACAGTTCTGTTTTTGCTCCCTGCGGTTTTCCTTAAAAAACGCTCAGGAATAAAGAAAGCCTTTGCGCAAAGCGGACCGGCGGCCTTCGTTGTCTGTGCGTTGGCGACACTTGTTTTTCTCTCGGGTCCCGACACAGCTGTGGCCCATGAGGGCGAACACAACCATAGCATAATTGCCGGAGGTGTAGATGCTTCGGACCAGGATGATATGCTCGAATTCGTTCTGCACGCGAAAGTTCACTGGGAAGCCATAGACGATCCGAACGAAAACATAAGATTCGAGAAAAGCCTGACCGTTGACGGAGGGGACTGGAAAAACGGCACCATATACCTCATGGTGATAGATGAAGACGGAACGATCTATACTCACGCGCACGACCCTGAGGCGCAGAACGGAACCTTGAATGCTACGGAACTCATAGCAAAAGCCGATGAAGGCGGTTGCGTTGATTATGTCCTGAACGGCGAAAACAGGGTGGCCTGTGCCGTCAAGTTTGAGCATCCGGTCTGGAAAAGCGAGCTCATACTCATCGGCGGGCTTCACCATGAGTCTGGTGACGTAAGTTTTTACAACATAAGATGTCCTTATTTCATAAGTGAGATCATTGATGAAGAACCCTATTTCAAGCAGGGGATAACTGCCAACAAGGTTACAGACAGCGACACGCTGAAGAATTTTGTGAAAGAATTCAAAAAGCATTTCACGGAGCAGGTAGAACAAGCCGGGCAGACTCCCGCCAGTCTGGCTTCTGTGCGCAACTGCTGGAGAGCGCTTCCGTGGAAACACGGGGCCGTATACCTGTTTGTGATGACGGAGAGCGACCAGCTTGTGTTTTTTAACGGGAATTCCCCGGCGCTTGAAAACGGGACTCTTGATGTTGTGGACGACAACGGATGTAATGTAGGCGACGAAGTGGTAAGGGTAGTGAATAATGAGCCGAGGCAGTGCAGGGACCTGGGGCTGCTGCCCGGGGATGCAGAGGGTTTTGTTGAGTACCTTTGGGATGATCCGACTGATTCCGCTCCTGCTCTCCCGGGAGAAGGCACAGCCCCGGGTGATGTGCCGAAGCTTAGCTACGTGGAACGGGTAAGTTTCCCCGGGTTTCTCGGTGGCCAGCCACTTATAGTCGGTTCCGGATATCATCCTGGAACAAGCAACGACGATGGAGGGTGTGCGGTCGCCGCAACTTCCGCCAGGGGGGGAGCTTTGTTTAACTCGCTTCTTATAGTTTCCGTGTTGTTCTCCGCGGCTTTGTGGAAAAGACGCCCAATGGGAAAACAGACTGTATCCGACTCTCGGGAACGCTAGTCTTTACCTGAAATTTTGTACATAACTGCGGTCTGCATTTTCAAAGCCGAGAAGTATTTAATCCAGTTTATTCGCCCGGGATAAAATGTTTCACCCCTCGCGAAAACCCTATTACTACATCAGTTGCGGTTCCCACAAAAATGCCATGCTCAATTATTCCCGCTCTCTCCGACAGCCGGTTCGCAAAACAGGACGGGTCTTCAATCTCTCCGCAACTCCAGTCAACTATAAAGTTGCGCTGGTCAGTCAGGAAAGGAGAACCGTCTTGTGCAAGTCGCAGTTCCGTTTCTCCGCCGAGTGTCTCAAGGTAGTTTTTTTCAGCTTCAAGGGCAAATTGAAGCACTTCTACGGGAACGGGGAAATGGGTGCCAAGACGCTGAGAGAGCTTTGATTCGTCTGCGACGACTATGTTTCTCCTGCTGTTTTGGGCAAGCACCTTCTCCCTGAGAAGCGCTCCTCCTCCCCCCTTTATAAGGTTGAAATCGGAGTCGATTTCATCCGCTCCGTCAATGGTCACGTCAATCATCTTCCCCATATCGAGTTCAACAAGATCAAGACCCAGAGACTCTGCAAAACTCCTTGTTCTTTCGGAACTTGGAACGCAGGATATGCCCGAAAGCCGGCCGTCTCTTGCACGCCTTGAGAGCTCTTTGATGGCAAACTCCGCAGTCGACCCGGTGCCGAGTCCGACAAGCATGCCCGCACGCACGAAGTCAACGGCTTTTACGCCCGCGGCTTTTTTAAGTTCTTCGGTCTTGTCCATTTCGAAAAAGAATCAGTAAAGTCATTCCGCATACCCGGACAATTAACACAGATATAATATTATACGAGCAATTCCCAAAGAGATGAAATATCCTGAAGGCAGCCGCGGAAAGCAAGTGCCAGTTCCCGATATCCTGAGCCCGCTTCGCCGCCCCCACCTTCGGGACATATGCCGTTTGTTTTGCCGCGAAAAACTTATATACTTGATAACAGGGGTCGCGAAACGTAAGAGACAGAGTGCATCATGGAAAATCTAAGACACATACTTAAACACAAGGGCTCAAGCGTGTGGTCGATAGGGCCGGACGAGACGGTGTACAGCGCTCTCCAGATGATGGCGGAAAAGGAGATAGGCGCTCTGCTCGTGCTTGAGGGGGAAAAGGTCGTCGGAATATTCTCCGAGCGAGACTACGCGAGGAAGGTTATTCTTCAGGGAAGATCTTCTGCGAACACGAAAATAAGCGAACTCATGATCAGAGATGTGATCTACGGTTCGCCCGACGACCCGATTCAGGAAAGCATGGCCGTTATGACGGCGAACAAGATAAGACACCTTCCGGTAATAGAGGACGGCAAGCTTTGCGGGATGGTGACAAGCGGCGACATCATAAACCACATTATCTCCCGTCAGAAATTCGAGATCGAGGCGCTCAAGAAATATATAACCGGAGGTTATTGAGTCTTTTCCGGCCCCTACGCAATCAGTTGCTCCTGAACCCTCTCGCAGTCGGAGTGAAAACTCTTGGCAATTTCAAGGAACTCTATGGCTTTTGACGCTGACGCCTCTCCATTCCTATATTCGCCCAGCCTGCTCGAGACGTCAAACCATTTCTCATCGGTTTCCCCGGTTCTCACGATAAGGTTCTCAAACTCCCAGATCGTCTGCTCCGGAGTGAACGGGTCGACAAGCTTGGTGTAGAGAGGTACATGGGCACTCTCGGAACACGCAAGGTAAAGCTCGTTTATGCATGCCTCGTAGTCGCCGTGCAGGAAAAGGGCCTGGGCCCGCTCAAGACGCCTTTCTGCGTCTGAGAAAACCGGGATCTTCTCCTCGACGGTAACCCCCGCGCACTCTCCTCTCACTCCCTGCTGAACGGCAAATTTCTTCTCTTCGTGTCCCCAGTCGGTGTAAAAATCGGGATCATCCTCGTACGAGGGAATCTCGTTGAACTCGGAGACCGCTTCCTTGATGTACTTGGCGCCGAGCCTTTTCATCGTGAGGTCAAAATGCTCGCCATCCTCTTTTTCCCTCTCGTATACCTCAAGCAGTCTCTGGACAACCTTGGGAGCGTTTCTGGTCGGAATCTTGGTGACTGGCATAGCAAGGCGCGAGTCGTCTCCGTATAATCCTCCGCCGAGGAAAAGCATTTCGGCAGGAACGCTTCTACCTTCTCTGGTTATGGACGCCCCCTGGAACCCTATGCTGGCCGAAACATGCTGAGCGCAAGCGTTGGGGCAACCGGATATCTTGATCCTGAGATCCCCAAGAGTCTCCTTGTATTTTCCAAGACCGTTATCCATCATGCTGGTAAGCTTCGTCGCAAGGCCCTTGGCCGAAGTGATACCCAGACGGCAGGTATCGGCACCCGGGCAGGCGGTTACATCTTCGAAAGTGTCCGCGCCCGAATCAGAAATGCCCGCCTCTTTAAGGTCGGCATAAAGCGAGGGGATGGACTGATCGGGAACCCATCTAACCACGAAATTCTGCTGAATAGTTATCCGTATGGAACCGTCTGCATGGGTGTCTATCATGTCCGCAAGCGCTCTTGCGGTATCGGCCGGAACGTCTCCCAGAAGCACTCTCACGTTAACGATTGAATATCCCTCGACCCCCGCCGGGGAAACGTTTTTTCGCCGCCACTCCGCAAAATCCGGGTCATCCTCCACCCAGCCAGGAGCGTCCGGAAGGTCGTGTCCGTTCGGCTTGGGAGTTTCGTGCTCCCAGTCAATTGCCTCAAGATAGTCGTTCCACGAAGGATCGACCTCAAGCGAAGTCCTTTCCTGCTCGACTACCTCTCTGAACTTCTCAAAGCCAAGTTTCCTCACAAGAAACTTCATTCTGGCTTTCATCCTAACCTTTCTCTCGCCGTACCTGTCAAAGATCCTGACCACCGAAGCCGAAAAAGGTATCATCTCCTCAACCGGCATGAACTCCGTCCAGAGATGTCCGAGCGAAGGCGAAGCGCCGAGCCCCCCGCCGACGTAGACCTGAAAGCCGTGCTTTCCATCCTCTTCCCTTACCCTGGCGCGAAAACCCAGATCATGGATGCGGATTCCCGCGTTGTCTATATCCGGATTACTCTCAAAGCAGACCTTGAATTTCCTTCCCATGTTCTGGCATATGGGATTTCGGAGCATAAACTGCTTAAACGCCTCCGCGTAAGGAGTCACGTCAAAGGTTTCCGTAGGTGAAGCCCCGGTTATCGGGGAAGCCGTGACGTTCCTTATTGTGTTGCCGCAGGCTTCACGGGTTGTGATCCCCGCACTTGCAAGATCCCTCATCATGTCGGGAACCGTTTCAAGGTTGACGTAGTAAAGCTGAGCGTCCTGGCGGGTCGTAAGGTGAAAGAAGCCACTTGCGTACTTGTCCGAAACGTCTGCAAGTTTTCTCAGTTGAGCAGAACTCAGTTTCCCGCAGGGAATCTTTATCCTCTGCATCTGGACTCCTTCCTGGCGCTGTGCGTACACCCCCAGCTGGAGTCTTATCTTCTGGAATTTCACCTCGCTTATCTTCCCGTTCATGTAGTCGGAGACCTGCTGTTCGAACTCGTCGATCTCACCCGCTACAAGTTTGGGCAGAGTTGGCGCTTCTTCATCCATGGTTTCTAGCTCCGTAACATAAAATCTTTTATATCTCCCGATATTCTAACATAAAACAATTTTTTTTTGGAAATCACTCCTGCGGACCGCTCTGAGCCGAAAGCCACATCTCAATTACCAGGAGAATATAATCAATTTCCTGTTCCGTAAGCTTCCTTTTCTTAGGGATGCCGTGCCACTTTAGTAGGCAGCTCCGACAACATGTGGCTGTGGCATGCTGGGCGCGAAACACGGGATGTCCGCCCCATGGAGTCTGCTTCCCGTCGTTAGGGGGCAAAGCGGGGGCAAGCCTTTTTTCAAGAAAATCCCTTCCGTGCGAAAGCACTTCGGGGAGCCCTTTTTGCCTGAGATAAGATGTCTCCTTGGCATTCAGCCTGACCCCAGAACGGAACCGGGATCCGTTTAGTCTTCTGAAAACATTCTCCAGCCGTTCCTTTTCGCCGTTTTTCGCTCTATACATGTAAGAAATTCAGTGCTCTCGCTCCTCAGAGAAAAAATCCCGCATCCGTCCGAGTATCTGTTCCGTCTTCGCGCAGAAAAAGCCGCTGCCCGCAACGGAGTTGATAAAGAATTTCCCGTAGTATTTCGACACGATGCGCCTGTCAAGAACCATAACAACACCACGGTCCGTCTTGGTGCGTATGAGTCTCCCGAAGCCCTGTTTGAACCTGAGTACCGCATGGGGAAGTATGTATTCGCGGAACGAATCCATATCCTGTTTTTCCATGTACTCGATTTTCGCCTCCGTAACCGGATCCGTGGGAACCTTGAAGGGAAGTCTGCATATAACGACCATCTTTAGAGAATCCCCGGGAATGTCTACTCCTTCCCAGAAGCTGTCGGTCGCGAAAAGCACCGAGTTCCCAAGCGTTTTGAATTTTTCAAGCAGCAGGCCCCTAGGCATTTCCCCCTGCTTGAAAAGACTGACCGGAACGGTCCCGATGCTCTCAAGAATTTTTCCCGTCTTTTCATAAACCCTGTTAAGCGAGGAATAAGAGGTGAAAAGTACCAGGGCGTTTCCGTTCGTTACGGAGATCGAGCCTGAGAGTATCTGCGCAAGGGAATCTTCATAGTCCTCGCGTCCGGGCTCGGGCATATCCGACGGGACCAGCAGCAGGGACTGCGTTCGGAAATCAAACGGTGAATCAACAATAAGCCCCCTGAATCTTTCATTATCCGAAAGTCCGATGTTTTTCCTCTGAAAATCGAAATTCTTATCCACGGCAAGCGACGCAGAAGTCATAACGACGGTTTTGGTCTTCGAGTAGAGCTTTTCCGAAAGCTCCTTGGATACATCGAGCGGGGAGAGGTTGATGGAGCAGAAAATCGCCGCCCTTCTGCGGTTCCCTTCAAACCATCTTATATAGCTCTCGTCCTGCTCGCCAAAGAACCTTCCTATGGCTTCGCGGAAAGCAAGGGATCTCTTAGCGATGCCTCCGAGCTCAGCGGTGAGTTTTATGTGGGAATCCGCGTGCGGTGAGCCCTCGACTACTCTCAGCAGGTGGGCAATCTCGTTTTCAAGCGAAAAAAGGGATTTTTCAAGCGCCCCGAAACGCTCCTCAACGGCAGGCCATTTCTCGTGCCGCATAACCTCTTCTGTGAGCCTCAGGCTTATCGCTGTCTCACCCGATAGCTCCACCCCAAAACCGTAAAGCGAATTAAAGACCTCTTCGCTTACGGCCTCTATGCGCTCAACGGCCCTCGCAAGCCCGCCGCCCGAGCGCTCGAAAACCTCCCTGAGGGTGGAGTCTTTTTCTTTCTGCGCAAGGTGCGAGATGTAGGATACAAGTCCCTTGTCCCTGTTTTTCCGAGAACGAAGCTTTGAAAGCGTCTTCGCAATCCCGTGCTTGCTAAGTTTCAAACTGAAATGCGAAGTGGCCGCCTCGGCGATATTGTGCGCCTCGTCAAAAACGACCTTCGCGTAGCGGGGAATTATCCCGAAATCCGAATCGGGTCCCGCAGTCCCTTTTATCGCAATATCAGAGAAAAGCATGTGGTGGTTGGCAACAAGCACCGAAGCCCTCGAGAGCTCCCTCCGCGACTTGAAGAAAAAGCAGCTTGAATAGTGGGGACACTTGGTCCCCGGGCAGCTTTCGCTTTCCGCAGACACCCTGTCCCACACATCGTCAGGGGGTGTAAACGCAAGATCGGAAAGTGAGCCGTCCGAGGTGGTCTTGGCCCACTCAAGCACATCCTTCATGGAACCTCTTTCCCCGTCGTCTATAAAATCGAAAAGATCCTGCCCAACGGCTTCGCCGCGGAGAAGACAGAAGTAGTTTCTCATTCCCTTAACAAGAGCGTAATCAAACTTCCTCGGGAAAAGATCCCGAAGAAGGGGAAGGTCTTTGTTTATCAACTGTTCCTGAAGATTGATGGTGTTTGTTGAGACCAGAACCCTCTCACTGTTGCTAATTGACCAGAGAATGGAAGGTATGAGGTAGGAAAGAGTTTTTCCGGTGCCCGTGCCGGCCTCTATCATTGAAAGGTGTTCGTCATTGAATGCGTCAATCACGTTTGAGAGGACTTCCAGTTGCTCATCCCTGTGCTCGTATTTCTCTCCCAAGACACGGGACACGGGACCTGCAGGCAGAAGATATTCCCTCGCGGATTCATTGTCAACACGTACCGTTTCCCCCGGAACAAAAGGCTCAACAACTACGTACACCTTCTCGACCTCGCTGTCCACTATGTAGAAACCGACGCCCTTGTTTCCGAAAGCCGAAGCGACTGCCACGTCCTGAGGTGAAGGTTCGAGGTTGCCTGAGGGATGGTTATGCACGACAACGTTCCCCGTTTTCGCCGCGTCAAGGATGGCCGGAACCGCCTGGCGGTTGCCGCGTGCAAGGACTTTTAGATCACAAACCAGAGAGTTTTCATTTACCTTGCCGACGAAAAAAACCTCGTTTCCATAGGCCTCTGTTATTGCCTCCCTGATAAACTCTACAGCTTCGGGAGTAAAGTAGCTTTCAATCATATCCGCTTAAGTTTACACAGAGGCTCTAATAACTAAACTTCCCGACAGATGTTGCCTTGCCCTTCGGGCTTCGGTAGCCTGTTTTGCGTGTCGGGGGAGGGATGGCCGAGCGGTTTAAGGCGCTGGTCTCGAAAACCAGTGGGGTCTTTTTGGCCCTCGTGGGTTCGAATCCCACTCCCTCCGCCACATTCTTTTGGTATGTGCCTGCAAATAAAGATTTTCGCAATAAGTAATTAGGGGCTTGTTCTATTTTCTTCTCTTTTCTTGCCAATCCGTAATATACTGAAGCAACTTGATTATTACCTCGAAAACAACCCAAATTACAACACCTGCAAGTACAAGGTAAGGAAATAAACTCCATACGGTGGCTCTTACTATCCCCCAAAACTCAAACCAACCTAGAATTAAATCTATCATGGGTTCAATCACGGGAGCAAAGGCATTTGCCGGTCTCTTTTCCCCTGGGGGAAGGGAGTAACAAATCTTTTCCCATCTAATATCTCTTGGACTGTGAGCATTTGCATTCTCGGAAACTTCGCTCCGAATATCTCAAGGTCTCCCGCCTCTCCCATCATCTTATGAAAATTCCTCGCCTTCCGTTCACTCAAAGGTTCCATAATGATTAGTCCTGCCATTTCTGCCTCGTCTCTTTCCATAACGCTGTGTAATGCCCTTAGATCGGCAATAGCGACATTCCGCCCGCCCTTCACTTCAAGCACCATGCTTTGAAGCTCCTTTTCCCGAGTATCGAAATAAAGGGTTATTTGTCCTTTCTCTTCCTGATTCTTTCTACCATCTCCATACCCTCGGCCGTAACGCTTTGAAAGAAGGAATACTCTTCATCTTCACTCCATCTGTCCGCAACAGCCCTCACTACAGTTGAAAGGTTTGTGGTTCCTCCAAGCAACTCACTTCCGGTTATATCTCTTACCATCACATTCCCTTTTTTGTCAGTAATCCTATATTAATAACCCATAATCAATTCCCTCCTATAAACACGTCTTAAAATGCTTTTCTTTGCCAAGCCTTGTTTTCATTCACCTTTTTTTGCCCGTTCACTGAAAGAATCCAGAAGATTTGCCCTTGCTTCTTGATACTCCTTTTCCATCTCCGGCCCGAATTTCTCTAAGTGCTTTCTAGCTTTTCTCTCATTCATGCTAACACCTCCATAACTCTATTATACAAAGTAGCTTCAATTCCTGTCTCTTCCCCTACGGTCCTGTCCTTTCCCTCTCTTGCCTTTTGGTGGTGAATAACAATCTATTCACCGCATATTTTACGGCGATTTTCTTGCTTATGTGATAAATAAAAGGTACAAACAATGCGGTGAATGATATGTGGATACATGAGCATCATAACTGGCCGGACTTCACTTGGGATCTCAAAAAACTCGCTTCCAAGCTTGTCAATATTCGACACCGTCAGGGTCGTCTGCTAGGCAGAATGGAAGGATTAGGTTTCGAACTCAAGCAAGAAGCAAGTCTCGGAACACTGACAAGCGATGTCGTTAAATCATCAGCCATCGAGGGAGAAAATCTGAACCCGCAAGAGGTTCGCTCATCAATCGCTCGCCGACTAGGGATTGATATCGCCGGCATTACGTCAGTGAACCAAGATATTGAGGGTATTGTTGAAATGATGCTGGATGCGACCCAGCAATCTATCAAACCTTTAACAAAAGACAGATTGTTTGACTGGCATGCGGCACTGTTTCCAACAGGTCGCAGCGGCATGCGTCGCATCACAGTTGGTGGCTGGCGCTCCGTCGAATCCGGTCCCATGCAAGTGGTTTCAGGTCCTATAGGACGTGAAAAAGTTCATTTCGAGGCTCCAAACGCAGAGCACCTTGAACATGAGATGACGGGGTTTCTGGTATGGTTTGAGAGCAAGGATGATACTGACCCCGTGCTCAGAGCCGGTATTGCCCATCTGTGGTTTGTGACAATTCATCCATTTGAAGACGGTAATGGACGTATTGCAAGAGCGATTACCGATATGGCCCTGGCGCGTGCTGACGGCATGGGAGACCGCTTTTACAGCCTTTCATCGCAATTTGAATCTGAGCGCAAAGATTATTATGACCAGTTGGAAAAACAGCAACGCGGCACGCCGGAGGTAACAGGTTGGTTTGAATGGTTTCTGGATTGCCTTGGTCGTGCAATTGCCAGAGCCGAAGACACACTGAGCACCGTGTTATTTAAAGCACAGCTGTGGGAAAAGATTAATCGGCAACCTGTCAATAAACGTCAGCGTCTGATTATTAATCGTATGCTGGAGCATGATTTTAGAGGGCATATGAGCACCTCAAAGTATGCAAAACTGGCCAAGTGCTCCACAGATACAGCATTACGGGACATTCAGCACTTAAAGTCACTCGGCATTTTTATTCAGAACCCTGGCGGCGGACGAAGCACAAGCTACCGCTTGCCGGATACCATTAACTGAAAAAAACGGTCAGGATGCTAGATTGAAAGTAAGCCTTCTTCTCTCCATGTCCGCTGATACAAGCTTCACGCGAACTTCCTCTCCGAGGTTGAACCACTTTCTTTTCCTGCCCTTGATCTTGTAAAAATGCTCGGGGATGAGTCCCTCGACGAAGTGTTCTTCTATTTCTATGAAAACCCCGAAGGGGTGTATGCTCAGTATTTTCCCGTGGAATACGTCACCCACGCGGCTTTTCATGAAATTTGCCGTCTCAAGGTTCATAAACTGGCGCTCCGCATCCTCGGCTGTTCTCTCCAGAATCGAGCAGCGTTCGGCTATCCGCTTGAGACGGGCGGAGTCGTAGGAAGGTGTTCTTTTCTGCAGTATTTCATCGATAATCCTGTGAACAACAAGGTCAGGATACCTCCTTATGGGGGAAGTGAAGTGGGTGTAATCGTCTATAGCAAGACCGAAGTGGGGAACATGCTTTGTTGAGTAAACGGCTTTTTTGAGCGCGCGCAGAATCATAAAGTTTATCTGCTCCCGATCCTTTCTCCCCGAAGCAGCTTTTATCACCGCCTGGATGTCCTGCTGCTTGATCTGTCCTCCGAAGTTTGCCTTGATGCCTATCTTGAGAAGGTTTTCACGCAGTTGCTCTATGGAATCCGGGTCCGGGGATTCGTGAATCCTGTAAATCGATTCGAAACCGTTTCTGAAAATAAACTCCGCGACAACGGAGTTGGCCATGATCATGAACTCCTCTATTATCTCATGGGCAACATTCCGTTTAAGCCTGTCGACGTCGCTTACCTCTCCCTTGGAATCGCGAAGCAGCACGGCCTCGGGAAAATCAAAGTCAAGGCCTCCTTTGCCAATCCTAAGCTCCTTGAGCTTGCAGTAAAGCTCTCTCATCAAAAGCAGGGAAATAACGATGTTTTTGCCACGGGAGGATGAAGCAGTGCCGTTCCCTTCCAAAATGGCCGCGGCTTCGGAGTACGTAAGCCTCGCACAGCTTTTTATCACGCTGTTGTATATCCTCGAGTCCTTGAGTCTTCCCGAGGAATCGAAATCCATCTCGACCGTCTTGGTAAGCCGTCTTCTTCTGGGGCGCAGGCTGCAAAGATCGTTTGAGAGTCTCTTGGGAAGCATGGGAATCACCCTGTCTGAAAGGTAGGTGCTGGTGGCCCTGCGGGCAGCCTCCTCATCACACGCGCTTCCGCAAGCCACGTAATGAGAAACGTCCGCGATACTTACCCGGAGTCTGTACCCCTTGCGGATTTTCATTACGCCTACCGCATCGTCAAAATCCTTCGCGTCATCCCCGTCTATGGTGAAAATAGTCTCTTTTTCAAGATTCACTCTCGAGGAAAGGTTCCCGTTTGATAACTCCGCGCTTAGACCCGCGACTTCTTTTGTCACGTTGCGCGAAAAACCCTTCGCAAGACCATATTCGGAGATAATCCCTTTTTTTTCAGTTTCAATTTCTCCGGATATCCCTAGGCGCTCGGTCACTCTTGCTGACTGTCTCCCCGGCTTAATCTCTATGACCACGAGTTCCCCGTCGGAAAAACTCTTTTTCCACCCTCTGGTTTCAACCTCATACTCGAAGAGTTCCGCTTTTCTGGGACAGGCAACAAATCCCCTCGGGGTTTTTCTCAAATCGGCCAGAACCCTCAGGGAGTTACCATTTGAGAGGCTGGTTGGAACGATTTTCTTGCGGTTCCCATTAAGAAGAGATACAGGGAAATCCAGGTGCCGACTGTCTTTCGCAGCACTCTTTTTCCAACGTTTTCGAAGACGGTAACGACCCTTGGAAGTTCTTTTAAGCTTCCCCTCGAAGGCCATACTCTTCAGCGTAGCCCGGAGCTTCTCTCTTTTTCTCTCGGGCATATCAAGCCCCCTGAGAATATTGCCCTCGGAGAGACTTTCCCCCTTGTTTTCGCTGAGCAGTTTTAGAATCTGCAATTCCCTTTTGCTTGACATGATATAAACCCGGCTTTTCAGCCGCAGGAACTTCCCTGTTTTAAGAATTGAAATTTATGGGGTCTTGTATACAATAGTGCCGTTTTTTATTAATTCTGCTTTCTGGAGTTTTTTATGCTTAGAACAAACATTCTCGGAGGGATTCTCATAACCGCGCTTGTTCTTTTTATAGTAGGTTTCGGAATTTCCCTCAAATTCTCACTCGACTGGTCTTTTTACTTTAAGGTTCTCTCGGTAGTCGGCGCGGTCGCGCTTGCAGTTTCCCTGATAGTCCACCTTATACCTTCAAGAAACTAATCCGGTACGCGGAATTTCTTACCAGTTTTTTCTTCTATTCACAAACCCCTAAGCGCAAGTCCCACCGCAACTGCCATCTTCGGGGCCAGATGTTCAATGTATTCAGGATCAAAACGCGAATCCGAAACAGTGATGTTTTGAAAAGGATTTGAAATCTCGACCTGAACCCCAGTGGCCTCTCCAAGTACATCGGCGAGAGTTGCTATTCTTGAAGATCCCCCGGAAAGAATTATTCGGTCGATTACGTCTCCCGCTTCATCAAGAACCGTCTTTATCTCATCAGTGGCACGAGCAACGAAATCAGTAAAAACATTTTCTATTTCGTCATATCTGCCATAACCTTTAAGGCTGAACTTTATTCTCTCCGCCTCTTCGTAGGTAATTTTGAATTCCTCCATCAAACGAAACGTAATCCATTGTCCCCCAAGCGAAATATCCTTCAGCACAAAGGGCACTGTACCATCCAAAACGCTCAAGTTAGTCCCTGACGCTCCGATATTCACAAGCGCCACCTTTTGACCGCGACCGCGGCAAAAAACTGTATAGCAGTTTGAAAGGGCCATGGCGTCAACATCAATTGCTTGGGCGCGGAGTCCCGCCGAGAAAAGCGAACTTTTATACTCCTGCGCCGTTTTTTTCGAAACTGCCGCAACCAGCACCTGGGTCTCCTCGGATTTCCCGTTGCGGCGGAAAAGCGAAGTGTAGCTGTAATTAACTCCGCTAACGTCTTTGCGAAGACTGGTTCTCACAAGGTCCGGAACAAGTTTTTCCATGTCCTCTCTGAGGAAAATTCTGGGAACATTTACGACTTCTAAAGCAACGGCTTCGCCGGAAACTCCTATAACCGCCTTTTTCGTTCTCACGCCGAGCTTAGAAACGAGACTTGATACAACCCCCGAAACTATGTCGCCCCTTGAAATCGACTTGCGGACTATTGCATCTCTAGGAAGCATAGCCTCTCCCATATTCTCAAGCCGGTAGGTTCCACCCCCGTAGGAAAGTTCCACAATCTTGACAGAACTTGAACCTATATCTATTCCAACCATGGCATCTTTCCCCTCAAGGAGGGAATCTGGGCGACGAAGTTTACCGAAAGCCAACTTTTTAAAAGGAGAAATCAACGAACCGGGGATTGGAAACTACTCTTCCACAAGATCGTAATATATTTGCACTTCCTTGGAATGGGCTTCCGGGGGAAAGCTATCGAAACTGGCTGTGAAGAAAAAGCTTTCCGTCGGACCAAGTCTTTCCCCTTCCTCGACAAGCGCGGAGGTCGCGGCAAGGGCGTTTCCATCCGAATCCTTTACAAATATAACGACGTAAACTGACTGTACCGGGAAACTCGCCGTGTTCACCACGGCGCCGTTAAAATCCACGCTTCCGTCAAAGTTCTCGGTCTGGAGAACCGGCCCGTCGAGTTCAACGGCGGACTCCTCCGCGGTGCAGGCCGTAAGAATAAAGGCCGCGAGGACAAATAATGAGGTAATCAGAAAGCTTTTTTTCATTTTTCCGGTTTAGTACCCACGTTTGAAATCGAAATTACGTTCGCTGGATCCGCAGTTTTCTTCTCCGCGGTCTTTTTATCTTCAGAAGCGTGATCCTCTATTATGTCTCCAAGCACCTTGTGCATCAGCTTAAGTGCGCTTATGGAGTGTTCCTTGAGATAACCCTCGCTGAAGGGAATCTCCTCCTTTCTCCTTCTTAAGAACAGATGAAGAATAAAGGCCTGATTGTTCAGTACCACTAAAATAGCTACGTAAAGCAGAAAGTTGTCGGCGAAAACCTTTTTCATCAATGTTTTCGTGTCGGAATCGATCTTAACTATGCCGAGCGGCCCATCGGCCTGCGGGGAAAGAAACGGAACGGAAACGGAGATCTTTCCTGCGTATTTTTCAACCGAGTACCCCTCGGGCGGATAAGTGTTTTCCAGAAAGTGCCCAGAAGCCATTTCGTCTTCCGGCTGTTTCATAAAAGTAACGCTGAAAAATTTGGGAGAGATCCCGAAAGTGTTAAACAGCTTCTCCCTGCCCAGCTTCTGGTCAAGAAAAAGATAGAACTCGTCACTTGTAGACCCCTCTCCGTGATCCTGATAGAAACTGGTCGCCTGGTCTCCTATGGTCTCGGCTATGGCTTTGGTTCTGGTGACAAAGTCTTTTTTTGCGTTATCAAACTGAAAATAGAACACCACTCCTATAAGGGCTATGATGCCCAGCTCAACCATTGATATTTTGAACAGCAGTCCAAATTTCTGGTTCAGGCGCATTTTACAAACTCTTCAAGTATCTTGCGTAGATTTTTGTCCTGTGAATGTCGGAGAAGCATGAACACCATTCCGGCAAAATCTTTTTTTATTTCTCCGTCAAGACTTCTGTAAAGCTTAAGGAGCATCTTCTCCTCGTTTGTGAGAACCTCGAGCTCCTGTTCTGATATGGCCTCTTTTTCGATAAATCTTTTGAGTCTTTCCGTCCTTGAGACGCTCCAGATTTCCTCAACCTTGACCCCCAAGATTGAAGATATTTGCTGGCAGCGGTCAAAAGAAGGTGCATCAACCTTTCCGGTTTCAAGCTGATGTATGTACACGCTCGAAACCTCAAGAGATCGAGCAAGGTTCTCCTGGGTAATCTTTCTTCTCTTCCTTATCCTCTTTAGATAATCTCCAAACTTCATTTAAAATCCCTCCGAGAATAAAATAGTCCTATATATGCCAAGTCTAACCTAATGTACATAACAAAACAATCCAGTCAGACCAACCTTAGATACAGAAGTTAAAACATAAGGAAAGAAGATGAGGGGTAAGGTCAGAACGATGCGCAGGTGGGATTGATTTCGCGCAGGACACCCTGTTGAGCAAATCTGCTTTTGTATCCTTCAATAATCCTGTCTATTCCGGGAGCAGAATCGGCATTTGGCGGAACAAGGATTATAAGTACCTTAGTGTCCTCTTTTATCAGATTTTCAGCGGCATCCGTGTACTGCCCATAGGCATCCAGAATGGTAAGACCGTCAGGAAACTCAACAGTTATGGTGTCTTCGAGAAACTCTTCCCATTGCTGATCACTCACGACTTGCCGATTGTCCGCATTCCCACGCCCGAAAAAAAGTCTATATTCGGTATAAGAATCGGTGCCGTCCGGACACGGGTTTGTCTGTGCCTCGGAAGAACATGAAAGGATAAAAGCACAAGCAGCAAGAGCCACAACAGTAGCTAGTGCATCAACCGTTTGATTAAGGGTCTTCAGCATAAACTCCCTCGTTTAAGTGGAGAGATGCAAAAATTGTGTGCCCGGAGGCGGAATCGAACCACCGACACGAGGATTTTCAGTCCTCTGCTCTACCAACTGAGCTATCCGGGCAGAAATAAACGGGCTTTAATTCTACCCGAAGAAAATATTTTGTTTCAAGGAACGAAACTTCTTCGTTCATAAACAAAGGGGCCTCGGCCCTTTTCTAAAGAACCGAGGCCCCCCTGAACACAGAAAAAAGAGGTATGGAGAGATGGTTTTTTTTCTTCTGCGTTGTGTTTGGTTTTCTCTATCTATACGTCAAGCCAGTAAAGAAGCTGTACGGCAAATCCGTGCTGATTATCTTCGCCGGCAAAATAAGCGTCGTCGCCGTCCGCCATGTCATACCTGTACTCAAGCCTCGTCTCGAAATTTCCCACGGACTCGAAAGGAGTCAATATGAGAGTCGAGGTGAACTCGGAAAGCTCAAGATCCGGAGTATCGACTCTTTCCGACTCATCAACGTACTCACCCCTGAGAGCAAGTGACATGGAGTCCGCAAGGCTTACTATCGCATAACCTGCAAAACCCCAACGGTCTCCCCCCGCATCATGCGACGTGTACTCGAAATCGGCTATCAAGGTGATCTTCTCCATGAGGGTCACGGTCCCAACAACCGTGACAAGGGTTCTGGTATCGCCATCAGTATCGCCGAAGTACCCGGTAACACCAAGCCAGCCGTCGTTCGCGAAATTAAGCGCAATCTGCGATTCAAATGTCTTGCCGTCATCCACATCATCAACCGCGTCCCAGTCGTTGCTTAAGCCGAGAGCGAAATCAAGTGATCCGGCACTGAAGGTGGCCCGAACACCGCTGTGCGCAAACGGAATCCTGTAAAAAAGCAGGGATCTCGTTATGTTGGTGTTGTCCTTGGCCTCTATAAGTTCCCAGCCCGCAAGCGTGGTGAACTGACCGGCGTAGATGTTAAGACCACCGGCACCCGATGGAACAAGTACGTTTATGTAAGCCTGATAGGGACTTACCGCGCCGTCACCGTCGGTGTTAAAACCGAAGCCGAGACGTTCAGCCTGTTCGCCGAAAAGAACATCTGCCCTGAAACCCACCAAGTCCATTGCTCCATCGCCGGCAGTTGGAACCTTTTCAAGCGAAAGAGTGAAGGCGTCTATCGAAAAATCGTTGTGTTCGGGATAAAGACCCCTCTCAGCGATACCCTCCCCGACTTCCCCGTTCGAAACATACTGGTAAGTCGTATCAAGCGAAAAGCCGAGTCCAATCGACTCAAGATTTCCGAGATCGAGAGCGTTTGCCCTCGAGGCCCCGAACTGGGTCCCGAGCAGCAAAGCCGCCGCAATCATCATCAATGAAAGTTTAGAAACTATACTTCTCATTTTTCTCCTCCTATAAGAGTTGTTATTTTCTTTTTTCCTGTTCTCATGCTGTCAAACCTGCGTTGCGGACTGAAAATCCGGATAGGACTCCATTCCGTGCTCGGTTATATCCAGCCCTCTTCTCTCTTCTTCCTCGCTCACTCTTATGCCCATAGCCATCTTTATGGCGTAGAAGATGATGAAGGCACAGACGACCGTGAAGACACCGTATGCCAGAACCCCGATAAGCTGAACCATAAAACTGAAATCGGGTCCTCCGAAAATTCCCACGGCAAGCGTTCCCCATATACCGCAGACCAAGTGAACGGAAATCGCTCCCACCGGATCGTCTATCCTTATCTTGTCGAAGAAACTGACCGCGAAAACCACTATTATTCCGGCCACAAGCCCTATGATGACCGCCTCTCCCGGAGAGACCACATCGGCTCCGGCCGTGATTCCCACAAGACCCGCAAGCACACCGTTTAAAGCCATGGAAAGGTCAGGATACTTAAAGGTTCCCCACGACGTGAAGGCCGCTCCTAAAGCACCCGCAGCCGCCGCAAGCGAAGTCGTGACTATGACCAGTGAAATCAGTTCCGGATCCGCGCTCAGCACCGAACCGCCGTTAAAACCGAACCATCCCATCCAGAGCAAGAACACACCGATTGCAAGAAGCGGAAGAGAGTGACCCGGAATCGGCCTCATTGCTCCCGAGGCGAGATATTTCCCTATGCGCGGGCCAAGAAGATAGGCTCCGACAAGTCCTCCCCATCCTCCTACGCTGTGAACGAGCGTGGAACCGGCGAAATCGTAAAAACCCATCTGATCAAGCCATCCGCCGCCCCACTTCCAGGATCCAGCTATGGGATACACTATGGCGACGAATATGGTTGCGAAAATAAGGAAGCTTGAGAGCTTTATACGCTCGGCAACCGCTCCGGAGACAATCGTGGCCGCCGTTGCGGCAAACATTGCCTGGAATATGAAATCGGTGTAGTAGGTGTAGCCACCGTCTGCATACTCTATGAGCCCCTCAGCCCCGGCCGGTGCTGAAATACCGAAACCGGCAAACCCAAAGATGCCACCACCTATGAAATCCCCTGGGTACATAAGGTTAAAACCCATAAGGGCGTAAGTGAGAATGCCCGCCGAGATGATAAACGTGTTTTTAAACAGTATGTTTACCGTGTTCTTCGATCTGGTAAGTCCGGTCTCGAGACTGGCAAATCCGAGATGCATTATAAAGACAAGAAAAGTCGCAAGCAGCATCCACACGTTGTTCGCCACGAAAACAGAATGGGCCGCACCTTCTGACGCAAAAGCTGAATAGCCCCCCAGAACAACAAAAGCAAAAACCGAAAGAAACAGCACGCGGCTGCATCCGAAGGGTTTTCTTAAAAAATCTGCGATATTCATAACCAACTCCTCCATGTTTGGACAATTTTCTTCTCAATACCTTTTGCAATTAAGGGGCCATAAGACCAACAGACAGGAAGCACCCACTCTAACTCTCTGAAATAATTGGGGAAAAATAAATCCCCAACGGCTCGGGATTTTCAAGTAGACTTAGAGCCTGCAAACCATGCCTAAAAAATGTGCACAGTGTGCACCGAAAAAAACCGTTTAGAACAAAAATCGCTTGCAGGCGCAAAAAATGGAGACCGAAGTGATCACTTCCTTTAAAAACACAGAAAAATGAGAATCCTTTTCGCCGGAACACCAGAATTCGCCGTACCATCACTCGAGGTGCTTTGCGATTCTTCCCACGAGGTAATCGGGCTTCTCTCGAAGCCGGATAGGCCAAGGGGGAGAAGTCGAAAACCCGTGTGGCCGGAAACAAAAAAAATTGCCGCGGAGCGCGGAGTGCCTGTTTTTCAGCCCCAAGACTTAAAGACACCCGAGTTCGAAGAGACGCTAAAGGCCCTTTCCCCCGATCTCATAGCGGTTGTGGCCTACGGAAAGATGCTCCCCACCGCCATGCTTGACGCACCCCCCTTTGGCTGCGTAAACGTTCACGCATCGCTGCTTCCCAGTTACAGGGGAGCAGCCCCAATTAACTGGGCCATAGCAAAGGGAGAGAAAAAAACGGGAGTTACAATCATGCAGATTGACGAGGAAATGGACACGGGAGACATTCTCGTTCAAAAGAAGGTGCAGATAGGGGATGAGGAAACCGCCGAAGAACTTTCGAAAAGACTTTCGCTTGAAGGAGCACAGCTTCTTTTGCAAACGATCGACAGCATTGCAAAAGATGAAATATCTCCCGTAAAGCAGGACCCGGCCGCGGCCACCTACGCACCTCTTATTTCGAGAAAAGACGGCCGGGTGAACTGGAGCCGGAACGCAGAGGAGATAAAAAACCTAGTAAGAGCAATGACTCCGTGGCCGTGCGCCCACACCACGCTCGGAGGGAAAAACCTCAAGATATTAAGGGCGCTTTCGGGCCCGGGGGAAGGAAGACCCGGAGAAATAGTATCGCTCAGGGGAGAAAGCTTGGATGTCGCAACGGGTAATGGGATCTTGCAGATACTCTCTCTTCAGATTGAAGGCGGGAGAAAAATGGACGCCCCTGAATTCAAACGGGGCAAAAAAGATCTTCGGGAAGGACAGTTCATGGGAACATCCGGAAGCTCTCTATATCCTGATTGAGACCTCGAAAGTTCCTATTTTCACTTTGCCGGCAAGCCCACATTTCCAGCAAAGATCTGTAGCGTGAGTCTTTGACTTTGCGGGAACAAGCAGAATGAGCTGGACCGAAAGCTCCGAGAGAGTTTTCCAGTACTCGCTTCTTTTTTCGTCGATAGTGGCTTCGGTCTCAACCTCAATAATCTGCACGACTTGCCCGTATGAACCGAGAATTACGTCGGGGAAAAGACCCTCGAACTCACAGAGTTGCTCTTTGCCGGGGTTGGTACGTATCTCATTATAAAGCGAGGAGTACTTCTGCTCCACCTGCCTTATTACCCAGCCATGAATCAACTTCTCCTCACTCGGAATTTTCATATCTCCCGCTCCACATAAGCTTTGTCTTCAAAATGTTGAAATAATCCCTAAAAGGAGATTTTATGATATTCACGTAACTCTCCGAACCTTCAAGAACAACTTCGTCGCCGAGATAAAGAGGTACTCCCACCTGCCCATCAAGTGTAAGATAGGTGTTCTGTATGTCGGTAAGCACCCTCGTCCTTATCTTTTTTGTGTAGGGCACCACGATAGGCCTGTTGGTAAGAATATGCGGACATATTGGAGTGACGGTTATCACGGGCAGCGTCGGATAAATTATCGGCCCGCCCGCAGAAAGAGAGTAGGCGGTTGAGCCGGTAGGGGTCGCAAAGATAATTCCGTCAGCCTTAAAGGTCGTAACGTATTTTTCGTTTATATATATGGAGAGATCCACAACCTTGGAAATTGGACCGTTGTTTATAACTACGTCGTTTAGTACCGTGAATTCTTCCCGCTCTCCGTCCTTTCTGTCTACGCAGCACGATATCATGTCCCTCTTTTCTATCTCGTAGTCTCCGGCGAGTATTCTCTCCATCATCGGAAAAAACTCATCCACCGTGAACTCAGTGAGAAACCCGAGTCCACCGAGATTGCAGCCCAGTATTGAGACGTCATGTCCCTGCACCATTCGTGAAACCCAGATAAAGGAACCGTCACCCCCGAACACAACTATTATGTCGACGGCCGCAGCCAGGTCACGCTCCGCAAGCACATTCTCAGCGTCTATGTTGCGTCCAAGGTTCTCCTCAACGAAGAACTCTATGTCTCTTTCACGAAGCCACCCGCACAGCCCCCTAGCAATCTCATAGACTTGCGCGCTGTCCTTCTTGCCCGTTATGCCGAACTTCAAGTCGCTTCCTCCCTTGAGTTTCCAGTTGAGTCATGCAGAAGATACGATTCTATAAAACCATCTATCTCCCCGTCAAGTATCGCATCAACGCCTGAGGACTCGAAATTGGTACGGTGGTCCTTCACCATGCGATAGGGATGCATGACATACGATCTTATCTGGCTTCCCCAGCCGATTTCCTTTTTCGAGGAATTGAGTTCCTCTTCTTTTTGTTTTTCCTCCATCCTGCGCAGTTCGTAGAGCCTCGCCTTGAGTATCTTCATGGCGCTCTCCCTGTTCTGGCGCTGCGACCTCTCGTTCTGGCAGCTGACCGCAACCCCGGTGGGAAGATGCGTGATGCGGACCGCGGAATCCGTCTTGTTAACATGCTGTCCGCCCGCTCCGCTCGCGCGGTAAGTATCGACCCGCAGATCCTTTTCCTCTATGTTCACCTCTATTGAATCATCTATCTCGGGAGAAACGAAAACCGATGCGAAAGAAGTGTGCCTCCTTTTGTTCGAGTCAAACGGGGATATCCTCACCAGCCTGTGAACCCCTGTCTCCGCCTTCAGGTAACCGAAGGCGAACTTCCCATGAGCAAGAATTGTGGCGCTTTTTATGCCGGCTTCCTCTCCGTCCTGAGTCTCAAGCAGTTTCGCTGAAAATCCCTTCCTCTCCGCGTACCGAAGGTACATGCGAAGAAGCATCGCGGCCCAGTCCTGGGCTTCGGTTCCCCCCGCCCCGGCGTTTACCGATACTATGGCGTTTCGAGCGTCGTCAGGGCCGCCGAGAATCCGGGTGAACTCAAGTTCGTTGACTTTGGCTTCTAAGGACGCAAGCATGGCACCCGCCTCTTCAATCGAATCCTGATCGTCTTCACCGACCGCGAGTTCGAGAAGACACGCCGCGTCCTCCATGTCGGAACGGAGCTTCTCGAATCCCGAAACGGAGTCTTTGATTTCGGACTGTTCCTGAAGCGTTTTGCGGGCTAGCCCGGAATTATCCCAGAAATCCGGAGCCGCTGTAATTTTTTCAAACTCTTTTAACCTTTCAGTCTTGGAAGGCAGGTCAAAGATAGTCTCCCATTTTCTGAATTCTTTCTCCGAGGCTTTCCATCAGGGCAGTGAGTTCCTCTTTCATCCAAGATTCCTCCTTAGAACGCGTTAGAAGATAGTACGCAAATAACCTGTGAATTCAAAAACACGGACGATCCCAAATAAAAACATTAGAATACGAACGCGAAGATGGAACTAAACCGTTTAAGCAATGGTTCGATTCTCTTAGCTCCGTTATTGGCTGAAAATCAGAACTGCTGTAGCTCGAATGAAAAATGGGAATTTTTCAAAAGACGGTGACAATCTGATCATTCTCCTAGGCGGTGGGACGAAGAAACGTCAGCAAAGTGACATTAACGAGGCGAAGAGATATTGGAAAGACTACAAAGACAGAAAAAATTCGCATGGAATAATATAAAAGACAGGAGGAACATAGTGGCATTAACACGCGACTTTAGAGATACCGTAATGGAACGGGCTAGGAAAGATCCGGAATTCCGCATCGGTCTTCTGACCGAAGCAATTGAGTGTGTTATCAATGATGAAATTAACGTAGCCAAGGAGTTGTTGCGAGACTACGTTAACGCGACTATCGGTTTTCAGGAACTTGGAACCCTTACGAAAAAAGATCCGAAAAGTCTAATGCGCATGCTCGGCCCGAAAGGGAATCCAAGTCTTAAAAACATCTCTTCCCTTCTAGCATCCTTAAAGGAAAGCGAGGGCGTAAAACTTCATGTGCAAGCCTTGGGATAACACCTGTTATCAAGTACGAAGACCCTCTTGGCACCAATACCGTTAACTCTCAATTGAAACGGCTTACATTTGTGGGTATTTTACCCGCTTTGATTCAATCCCCTAATAACACGAGGAGAAACACCAAATGAAAAGATTGCTGCTGACCCCCGGCCCCGTGGCGGTCCCAAGCGAAATAATGGTTGAGATGGCAAGACCGCTCATTCATCACAGGACCAAGGAATTTGAAGCCGTGTTCGCTCAGGCAAGAGAAGGTCTGAAACAGGTTTTTCAGACAGAAAACGAAGTTTTCATACTGGCGGCTTCGGGAACCGGCGCCATGGAAGGAGCCGTGGTAAACACCCTTCGCGCGGGCGACAAGGTGATCACGGTAAACGGCGGAAAGTTCGGAGAGAGGTGGGGGAAGATAGCGAGAGCCTACGGACTGGAAGTGGATGAAATAGAGGTTACGTGGGGCGAGGCCGTTTCCCCGGCAGTAATAGAGGAAAAACTCGAGAGCGACCCCTCGATAAGGGCGATTCTGATGCAGGCAAGCGAGACCTCCACCGGAGTCAAGCATCCAACCGACCAGGTCGCGGCGATTACATCAAAAAGAGACGACGTGCTGCTCATAGTTGACGGCATAACCGCCGTCGGGGTGTTCCCCCTCCCGTTTGACGAACTGGGAATCGATGTTCTCGTGGGCGGTTCGCAGAAAGCTTTCATGCTTCCTCCGGGACTTTCATTCGCGTCTATGAGCGAGAAGGCCTGGGAGTTCAACAAGACCTCGGACCTCCCGAAGTTCTATCTCAATTTTGCCGACTACCAAAAAAGCGCCCAGAAAAACACGACGCCATGGACTCCCGCCGTCACGCTGATAATCGGCCTCGGCAAGGTTATAGAAGGGTTTATGGAAGAGGGGATGGACAATATTTACAGAAAACGCGAACTGATGTCGCTTGCGACCCGCGAGGCACTCCGAGCGATCAACATAGATCTTTTCACCACTGACGCGGCAAGCCCGGCTCTTACCGTGGGAGTAGCTCCCGAAGAGATAGGGGCGGGGAGGATCATCTCCGAGCTTCAGGCAAAATTCGGTATGACCGTCGCGGGCGGACAGGACCACGCCAAGGGAAAAATCTTCAGAGTATCCCACATAGGAGATGTCGACCGAAACGATATGGTGGCGTTTATTTCAGCCCTCGAATCTATTCTGGGATCTTTGGAACATGATTTTATAAGCGGAGCCGGAGTTTCCAAGGTATCGGAAATGCTGGGAACGGCATAGACACCATTATTATATGACGCCCGCAAGCTAAGGGGACTGAAGCCAGATAACACCGCCATGAAACACTTTTCTTTAGAAACCTTCCGTTTTCTAAAGGATCTCAGCATTCCACGCGACAAGACGTGGTTTGAGGAAAATCGCGAGTGCTACGAGAAGAAGCTGCTTGGCCCGCTACGCCAAGCTGTTACAGACATAGGTCCCAGTCTCCGCGAAGTGATCAAAGACTGCGAGACCCGCCCCGCCATTAATAAAACGATTACCCGGATAAACCGGGACATGCGTTTTGCCAAAGGGCGAAGTCCTTACAAAGACAACATGCTCGCTCTTTTTTACAGAGAGGGGCGCAAAAGACTTGATGCTCAATTGTTTCTGGGTTTTCAGCCGGAAGGCGTATGGCGGGGACTCTACGTACCCACTCCGCTGCTCTCCCCCAACGCCCCGATGGCCGAAGAAATTGAAAACGATTCACGGGCCGTCGTCAACCTCGCGCAAGACATTGGCCTTGGATCTGACATCGATCTGGTCGCGTGCAAAAAGTATGGTGAAATTGACCGGACGCTTGACCCCGCAAAAGCAGAGAGCTTCCTTGAAGGACCTCATCTTTGCGCCTTGCAGACATGTGAGCCAGACGAGGTCGCAAACAGCCTCGTCCCTTTTATCCGTGAAACACGAGACTTGTTAGTGCGACTCGTTCCTCTCTGGAAACTCTACTCAGGAGCGACAGGACAAACTTAGCTTGTTTACCATTTCGGTTGTTACTATTCTGCTTTGTTCGCAGGATAGATCGTTACAGGCGTTTCTTGCTTGATTACTTCAAAACTGATTTTGAGCCGTGTACCGGTTGCCTGCGCAATCTTCTTTAGCGTACTTATGGAAGGATGAATTCTTCCACCCTCGAATCTGGCCACAGCAGACCGTGTTGTTTGAATTCTCTCGGCTAATTGTGCTTGAGTCAGTCCTGCCTTAGTGCGAGCCCCAATAAGCAAGCGTGCGATTTAAAATTCCGGTCTAAGCTCGTCATACGCAGACCTATACTCCGGACCCTTGCTCCATTTCTTGTGTAATTCGCTTACCTTGCCCATTCAGCTAAAACACGGAACCCAGGTTGATCACCACGACGATACCGTAGCCCAGAAACGTCAGGACCATCCCTCCAACTCTCATGAACATGCTTCGCTGTTTCATGAAACTGAAAAGAATTCCATGCATGAGTCTGCCGATCAGAAAAGCTATACCCGCAAAGTGCAAGTATGCTGAGGACAGATGATTAAGTTCCGCGACAAGCATCAGAATCAGAAACAGCGGTGCGTATTCGATTAAATTTCCATGTCCCCTTACAGCTCTGTTAAGAGTTTCCTGCGAAATCGTTTCGCCCTTCTTACGCAGAAAATCGGTAAACGGACTGCCCCTCAGGTATATGACTCTCACGCTCAGAATTATAAGAAATATCGCCAGAAGGCATGAGTAAAGAAGTGTTATTTCGATTGGCGGCATTCTAATTCCTTGGAAAATCAGGAAAAGTGCTTTGAAACAAGCGGATCATTGTCTATTTCCGAGATCAGGTAGCCGATCCCGTAATAGTCGCCCGAGTTGTGGTAGAGCTTTACTCCCTGGGGGGTCGTAAGGTAGTTTCCCGTCTTTACGGTCTGCTCAGGAAGATCGACCTCGTACACCGTGTAGCCGACCGTTCCACTTCCTATGTTAACCTTTTTCCGCTCTTCCCTTAGCCTCTTAACGCTTTTCGCGATCTCCCAGGCCTTTGGATATATGTGTCCTTTAACAAGAAATTTCATAACTGCCCGAGAAACTAAAGAATCTCCATCTCCACGCGGTCTATCAAACCGATGCACATCATTATCTTGTCTATGCCCGGGTCCCTTTTGTGAACGAAAATTTCCGAGAACTCTCCGCCGCAGTCCCCGCATACGCCCTCTTCGTCGGATTCCTTCTCGCAATCTCCGCAGTAATATGTCTTCAGGTTATACCAATGTAAAGAGGAATAAAGAAGTTCCCTGAAACCGCTTTTGCTAAGACACTCCCCCCACTCGGAAATCGCTTCGACCAGATTGCTGCGGTAGTAATCCGGTATGTCCGCCAGATGTCCCGAGTATATCTCTTCCTCCCCTACGTAAATTCTGAACAGTTCCGACATGGCAGTTAAATCAGATGGTCGACAGCTTTGAGATCAGCAGGTGATCGAGCAGAACAAGATTGACCATGGCCTCCGCTATTGGAACAGCCCTGGGGCAAAGACATGGATCGTGCCTCCCCTTTACCCGCAGCTGGGTTTTTTCTCCCTCTTTATCCACGGTGTCCTGTACCTGGGATATGGAAGAAGTGGGTTTTATGGCAATTCTCACTACCAGATCCGCCCCGCTTGTTATTCCGCCCAGAAGGCCGCCCGAGTTGTTCGTCCTGAAGCCCAGGGTGCCGTCTTCCTTTTTATACATGAGATCGTTTACCTGCGAACCTTTCCTCTCGACGACCCCGAAACCCCAACCCAACGCCAAACCCCAAAAAAACCCCAAGCAAATAAAAACGAGCCGCGGCTCCGCCGGAAACGGGCGGTACAAGGGGAAGCAGAGAACCCTAGGGAAGCACCCCGGGCC
>VXTZ01000020.1 GCA_009837205.1 Candidatus Dadabacteria bacterium
TCCCCCCGCGCGGCCTGTGCATTGCTGAGACTTGCTATAGAAATGCTTCTAAAACAGCTTGGAGGAACAGGAAACCTCAATGAAAATATAAAGAATTTAGTAGAAAAAGGACTTAATCCCAAGATACAACAATCATTAGACATTGTTAGGGTGACCGGCAATAATGCGATTCACCCTGGGAAGATTGATTCTTCGGAAACTGCAAATGTCCGGGTTCTTTTTGACCTAGTCAATGTAATTGCCGAATCTTTGATTACACAGCCTAACCGAATTCAGGAAATTTATAGCAGCCTTCCCGAAGGAAGCAAGGAAGCAATAGAAAAAAGGGATGAGAAAGCTGAATAGTTTATTGAAGGACTCAGTCCTCAAGTATAACTACGGCGACGGAGTATTCCCCGTCGTGTGATATGGTGGTATGAATTCGGGTCAGGCCCCTTTGTTCGGCGATTTCCTTTGTGCTTCCCCTGAGGTCTATGAAGGGTTTTCCAAGCTCGTTGCGCTTGACCGCTATGTTGTGAAATTTTATTCCCCGTCTGAACCCGGTGCCTAGCGCCTTCACAAAGGCTTCCTTGACCGCGTAGTTGGCGGCATAGCTTATGTTTCTGTTCTTGCCGTTACCGTTCTGGGCGAGTTCATCATCGGTGAAGACTTTTCGAAGGAACTTCTCTCCCCATCTCTCAATAAGGTTCTCTATGCGACTGTTGCGAACCATATCGATGCCTATGCCTGAAACCATCTCTTTTTGCCTTATGCCTTGCTGTAGAAAAATACTATAGCAGATTGATCATGTCTCTTACGGCTCCCTTCATTCCGGAGAGAACCGCCCGTGAAATTATGCTGTGGCCGATGTTGAGTTCCTCAATCCCGTCTATCTGTGAAACCGCGGTCACGTTAACGTAGTTGAGCCCGTGACCGGCGGATACCCTGAGTCGGTGGGAGAGGGCGTCTTCCGTTGATTTTCTGATCTTGTCAAGTTCCATCATCATACCGGTCTCGTCGCGGGCGTTTGCGTAACTTCCGGTGTGGAGTTCAACCATATGAGCGCCGGTCTGCGCGGAGGCGCTTATCTGTTCGGGGTCAGGGTCTATGAAAATGCTTACGAACAGCCCGGAACTCTTCAGTTTTTCAATCCCCGCGGCAATTCTCTCCGTATCCCCGCGCACGTCAAGTCCTCCTTCAGTGGTTATCTCCTGCCTTTTTTCCGGAACAAGGGTCACGACGTCGGGAAGCGTCTCGCACGCAATCTCGATCATTTCATCCGTTACGGCCATTTCCATGTTAAGCTTCGTCTGCACCGTCTGTCTCAGCAGAAGAAGGTCCCTTTCCTGAATGTGTCGGCGATCTTCACGAAGATGGACCACTATTCCGCTCGCTCCGGCGAGTTCAGCCTGCGCGGCTGCGGTCACGGGGTCGGGCTCGTCTCCCATCCTTGCCTGTCTCAGGGTTGCCACATGGTCAACGTTTACGTTCAGCCTGGTTTTCATCTACAGATTTCCTGTTCCTATGTTCTCGCTTATTACGGAAGATACGCGGGAAGCGATTCCGTTTATCAGGGTTTCATCCTCCCCCTCCACCATTACCCGCACCAGAAGTTCGGTTCCGGAATACCTGAGATTTATTCTTCCCTTGTCTCCAAGGATTTTTTCAGATTCCCTGACGACCTCGACAAGCCCCGGGATCTGCTCAAACGGTTTTTTCTCTTTGATTTCAAAACTGTTAAGAACCTGCGGAAACAAATCTATTATCCCGGCGAGCTCAGAAAGCCGTTTCCCCTTTCTTTTCATTATGCCCAGAATCTGAAGCGAGGCCAGTAAGCCGTCTCCCGTTGTCGAGTGGTCAAGAAACAGCAGGTGACCCGATTTCTCGCCTCCCAGGTTTGCTCCCAGTTCTCTCATTGCCTCTACCACGTACCTGTCTCCCACGCGGGTTCTCTCAAGTCTGAGGCCTTTTGCATTGAGGTAGTTCTCAAGGGCCATGTTGCTCATATGGGTAGCCACCACGGTGTCCGTTGCCAGGGTGCCGGTTTCAAGCATTTCGGATGAGCAGATCGCAAGCACATGGTCGCCGTCAACCTCATTTCCGTTTTCATCGCAGAAAACCACCCTGTCCGCGTCTCCGTCAAGCGCTATTCCTATGTCGGAACCGCTTCGCACTACTTCTTCGCAGAGTATTTCGGGGCGCAGGCTTCCGCAGTCAACGTTTATGTTCGTTCCGTTCGGCTCAGTGCCGATCGTGATCACCTCGGCCCCAAGTTCCTCGAAGATTATGGGTGCGACCTTGTACGCGGCTCCGTTGGCGCAGTCAACCACGATCTTCACCCCATCGAGCGTAAGATCATCAGGGAAGGTGTTTTTGAGAAACACTATGTAGCGTCCGACCGCGTCCTCGATTCTTTTCGCCTTTCCCGTCAGGGGAGGGGGGCTTAACTGTTTTTCTCCGAGAACCATGTTCTCTATTTCAGCCTCCGTTGTGTCCGGGAGCTTGAAGCCCGTGGAATCGAATATCTTTATTCCGTTATCGGTGTAGGGATTGTGTGACGCGGAGATGACCACGCCGGCCGTGGCTCTCATGTTTGAAGTGATAAAGGCTATCGCCGGAGTGGGCAGGGGACCAACGAGCAGTACGTCGGCTCCCATGGACGTTATGCCCGAGGCTATTGCCTGTTCGAAGACATAGCCTGAAAGGCGGGTGTCTTTGCCGACGAGTATCTTCACGTGGCCGCCCGTTTTCCCGGACAGATATTTTGTGAGCGCTTTTCCGAGGGCAAGCGATACCTCGGGGGTCATTGGATAGGTGTTGGTAACCCCTCTTATTCCATCGGTTCCAAAAATCTTTCTTTCGGGAAATTCAGATGCGGACTTTTTCATGATTTACGTCTCGGGGGATTCTTCTGGGGGAGGCGGTTTGACCCTGACCCTGACACTCGTCGGAGAGGTCTTCGTAAGTTTCAGCAGGTCTGAATTTGGATACTGAACTTTTACCCTGAGTCTTTTCACCCTGCTCTCGCCCATCTCTGCCCCGTCTATGAAAACTTTGACATCATTGCTCGTAAGGTCGTTGATGGTCTTGTAGGGGCCGTTGAATACCAATGTGGCCTTAAGCTCGGGAGTTGTAGTGTATTCAAGTTCTCCGAAATTCCGGGGAACTATGTCGACGTCCCGAAACTCCTTGGACAGTATTATCTCTTTTATGTAAACCGTTACGTTCACGTGATCGCCTTCGAGGACTTCCATGTACTGGGATGGCAGCTGCAGCTGCACCGGCGCCGTGAACTCGGCTTTTTCGCCTTCAAGCTTTATTTTCGCCGTTTCTATGCTTTCCAGCTTGCCAAGCTGCGAAGCGGGCCCTTTTACCTTTACGAATTGCGGGACGATCTTTAATTTCTTCGATATCTCGTAGCCGGAGTCCGGTTCTCCGAGCACGGGTTTCACTTTGAATCTTTTCGTCACAAGCATGTCTATGTTAAGAGAGAGCTTCGAGGGCCTCGCAGCGACTATATCGATTCCTCTGGGAACTATCTGCGATGCCGCGCGCTTTAAGTCTATTTTAAGAACACCCCGTTCCGTTTTCTGCAGGTCAACGGGAATTGACTTGTTCGAGAAGGCAAATGAAGAGAGCAGGTTTCTCGCTCCCCTGAGAGAGAGGTCAACATTTTCGGGGGCATTGTTCACGATAATAAGGTCTTCAGGCAGGCCACTCAGGTGAAGCGGAATCCTGACGTCCCTTTCCACGTCAAGTTCGAAGTTCGTAAATGCCCAGAGAATTACCGCCAGCGCGAGTGCGATTGTTTTTTTTGTAAGACCTTGAAAGAAAGGTTTTTTCTCCATCAGGCTTTTCCTGCCTGGCCTGCTTTTATGCTGCTCAGGCTCTCGGTGGTAAGTTCGGAAACCAGACTCGGCTTAAGCAATTTATCGTTAGCGATTCTTTTAAGTTCTCCGTCCGCCGCCAGCGAGATCTTCCCCGTTTCCTCGGACACGATTACAACGACAGCGTCAGTCTCGTTGGAGAGCTTTATTGCCGCCCTGTGCCTTGTTCCAAGCTCCGTTCCCAGTTCAAGGTCCGTACTGATCGGGAAAAAGCACCCGGCTGAAACAATAACGTCGTCTTTGACTATCACTCCTCCGTCGTGAAGGGGGGACGCCGGGTTGAAAATGGTTATAAGCATCTCGCTTGATAAGCTGGCGTTAATGGGTCTTCCGGGAAACACTCTTAGGCTCTCCTGCCTTTCAATGGCTATCAGGGCTCCGATTTTCCTTGAAGAGAGAAAAGAGCAGGCATCCCCCAGCTCTTCTATCATTGCTTCGTTTGCGGCATGTTTTGCGAGACTGAAGAGAAGAGGTTTTTTCCCTATGTTCGCAAGCCCTCTCCTTATGTCATCCTGGAAGAGAATTATTATTATGAGGATAGCGAAGCCGAGAAAGTGGGTAAGCACCCAGTTGAGCGTGAAAAACCCCCATTTCCTCGAGGCGAAGTAAAGAACTGCCATAGCCACGAGTCCTACCAGGATCTGCGAGCTTCTGGTTCCCTCTATGGCCTTCAGTACGTAGAAAAATATTATGGCGACGATCAGGATATCCAGACTGTCGGAAAAGAATCGAAAGTTCTGTATGGTAGAATCTGTCATATCCTAGGTAGCCCCGTATATGCTCTTTACCGTCCTAATCGCCTGCACTGTCTCAAGTACATCATGAACTCTTACGATAGAAATACCCTTGAGCATTGATATTATTACTGAACAGACGGATCCTATCAATCTTTGCTCAGCAAGCGGGCTTCCCAGGATTTCTCCTATAAAGGATTTTCGCGAGGTTCCGATGCAGACCGGAAACCCGAGCCGGCAGAATTCCTCAAGCTTTCTTATGATTTCGAGGTTCTGCGGGGTGGTTTTTCCGAATCCGATACCCGGGTCAATTATTATGTGGTCCCGTGGCACTCCCGCTGCCATTGCCGTCTGGGTCGAATTCAAAAGAAAGTCCGTTATGTCGGGAATAAGCGAACTGTATTGGGTTTTCTCCTGCATGTCCAGCGGTCGCGAACTCGTGTGGGTGAGTACGATTGCGGCTCCTTTCTCCGATACTTTCTGCGCCACCTGCGGTTCGAAACTCAGTCCGCTTATATCGTTTACCATCGAGGCTCCGCACCCAAGAGCTTCCTCGGCGACAGCCGCTTTTGTGGTGTCGACGGATATTACGGTGTCAAATTCCGCCGAAGCCGCCTCTATTACCGGTATAACCCTGTCAAGCTCTTCTTCCGTGCTCACGCCGAGAGAACCCGGCCTAGTGGATTCTCCTCCTATGTCGATAATATCGGCCCCGTCTCTGATTAAAGAGGCGATTCTCCCGAGAGCTTTTTGGGGATCATTGTACGCTCCGCCGTCATAAAAGGAGTCCGGCGTCATGTTCACGATTCCCATGACGAGGGGTTTTTGGCTGAGATCCAGTTCTTTTGAACCGAGTTTTACCAAATGATGTTCTGGTGCGTTCTGATTTGCTTTATGGACTGAGGACTTTGGCAAACGGCTTTTACTCCCGGTTTTGCAAAGACAGCCAGAAAACAGCGGCGGGGCAGGGCAAAGCCGTAGGGATCAGACCCTGCTGGTTATATCGAACGGCTTTTTCACTTCCGGCCTGAACTCACGTGTTTTTGACACCAGTTCGTCAAGTTCCGCCGAGTCTATAACTTCTTTTTCAAGAAGCAGGGAAGAGAGCTCATGCAGAAGATCCAGATTGTCTCCGAGGAGCTTCATTACCTCGTCGTAGCTTTCGTTCACGATCTTCCTTGTCTCCTGATCGATCTGCACCGCGGTATCTTCGCTGTAATCGCTTTTTCTCGAAATTTCCCTGCCTAAGAAAGGCTGCTGTTCCCCTTTGCCGAAAGTTACCGGTCCCACAACTTCGCTCATTCCCCATTCGCATACCATTTTCTTGGCTATGTCGGTAACTCTCTCAAGGTCGTTTGCGGCGCCGCTGGTTCTTTCGGAGAATACAAGTTCTTCGGCGGCCCTGCCTCCCAGAAGCACCTTTACTGTGGAAAGGAGATAGGTTCTCGACAGGGTGTACTTGTCTTCAAGGGGGAGCTGCTGAGTAACTCCGAGAGCCATTCCTCTCGGTATGATCGTCACCTTGTGTATGGGATCGGCCTCGGGAGTAAGTTTCGCTACGAGCGCGTGTCCGGCCTCGTGATAAGCGGTGATTTTTCTCTCTTTTTCGCTTATCAGCATACTTTTTCTCTCAACTCCCATTGTGACCTTGTCTTTTGCGTATTCAAAATCTTCTATGGAGACCTGCTCCTTGTCGTTGCGGGCAGCATGAAGGACCGACTCGTTGACCAGATTTTCAAGGTCGGCTCCGGAGAAACCCGGGGTGGACCTAGCGATCACCGAAAGATCAACGTCATCAGCCATCGGGGTGTCTTTTGAATGAACGACCAGAATGGCTTCTCTTCCCCTGACATCCGGCCTCGGGACGACAACCTGGCGGTCAAACCTCCCGGGCCTGAGAAGCGCCGGGTCAAGCACGTCCGGGCGGTTCGTGGCGGCCATGACTATAATGCCTTCGTTTCCTTCAAAGCCGTCCATCTCGACCAGAAGCTGGTTAAGGGTCTGCTCCCTTTCGTCGTGGCCTCCTCCTAGTCCTGCTCCCCTGTGTCTTCCCACGGCGTCGAGTTCGTCAACGAATATTATGCAAGGGGCGTTTTTCTTGGCCTGTATGAACAGGTCCCTTACCCTTGAAGCTCCGACTCCGACGAACATCTCCACGAAGTCACTACCGCTTATGATGAAAAACGGTACTCCCGCTTCTCCGGCTATGGCCTTTGCCAGAAGTGTTTTTCCCGTTCCCGGGGGACCGACCAGAAGAACTCCTTTAGGTATTCTTCCCCCAAGCCGCGTGAATTTCTCCGGACTTTTCAGGAACTCCACTATTTCGCTTACTTCCTCTTTTGCCTCCTCGACTCCGGCCACATCCTTAAAGGTGATCTTGTTTTGTTCATCGGAGAGCATCCTCGCGCGGTTTTTTCCGAAGCTCATCGCCTTCGTTCCCCCGGCCTGTACCTGTCTCATGAAGAAGACCATCAGGGCGACCAGTATGAAAAGAGGGCCCCAGTTTATCAGTATCTGTGTAAGCGAACTTTGTTTGCGACGGGAAAAACTGAACTCTACGCCGCTTTGCTCAAGCTTTGCGATAAGGAGCTCTCCCGCGGGACCGGTGGTTATGAATCCGCGGTCTTCGGGGTCGGCGTTCTTAAGCTCTCCCCTTATTATGTTTTCGCCGAACTCTATCTTGGCTATCCTGTTGTTATCCAGGTGTTCCAGGAATTTGCTGTAGGATATCTCCGAGTAGACGTTTGCCGAGGTGTTCATGAACTGGTACACGGCGAACACTCCGACGAACATGGCCACCCAGAGCACAAGGTTTTTAAAAATATTTGCTGACATGCGTCGTTATTCCTCTGTCTTTACGCAACTTTCACGCGGATAAACATATCCAAAGAGTAAAATAACATAGTTAAATTTTCATTTCAAACGGGTTTTTTAATCGTAAAGGTCGGTCCCCAGGTACATTTCTCCGCTGTCGCAGAAAGTTACAAGCACCTGGCCGCCGTCTCGAAGTTCTTCTGAGATCCCAAGGGCCGCGCTGAGGCAGGCTCCCGAAGATATTCCGACCAGTATGCCTTCCTCGGAAGCGAGAGTCTTGGTGCATTCACGGGCATCTTCCGTGGAAACCGCGTAGATTCTGTCAATCACGCCGGTATCAAGTTTCTCGGGAACAAAACCGGGCGATATTCCGCAGATGCCGTGAGGACCTTCCTTTCCCTCGGAAAGAGTAGGGCATTCGGTGGGTTCGACCACCACTACCTTGAGGTCGGGATAGATTTTTTTGAGTTCGGAGCCCACTCCCATTACCGTTCCCCCGCTTCCGACTCCGCACACAAAGGCATCGAGATGTCCCGGTATCTGGTTTTTTATTTCTTTTGCGGTCTCCTCGCGGTGAATCTCTATGTCCGCGGTGTTTTTGAACTGGTCAAGAAAATAGGAATCCGGGTTTTCGCGTTCTATCTCACGAGCCTTTTCTCTCGATCCTCGAAGCCCCAGGCTTGGATCGGTAAGAACCGCTTGTCCCTTAAATGCTTTTATTACCTGGATTTTCTCTTTTGCCGTATTCTCGGGCATAACAACGGTGAAGTCGTAGCCGCCTGCCCGGCAGCAGAGGGCTATTCCTATCGCGGTATTTCCGCTTGACGCTTCGATCACGGTTGTTTTACCGGGTTCTATTAGGTTTTCGTGCTCCGCTTGTCTTAGCATGGCGATACATGCCCTGTCCTTTATGCTGCCAGCGGGGTTTAAGTTCTCAAGCTTTGCCCATATCTTTGAGCGTCCGTCTTTCGGTACGCTTCTGAGCCTTATTACCGGAGTGTTGCCGATGCAGTCAATCAGGTTTGCCATTTGCGTGTTTTTCGTGCGGATTTTCCGTGCCCGGTCAATACACAAGAAAAGGGATTATGTCTTTGAGCGCGCTGCCGTCTTTGCTTTTGATCTCAGCCAGTATTTCTCTTATCTGCTCCCACGTCATGTCTTCTTTTCTGATCTCGTTTTTGAGTTTCAGAATAAGTACTTTTATTTCCTGGTCCGTCACGCCTTTTACGTATGAACTGAGAGCGGCCATCGCTTCATCTTCAGAAAAATGTGTCATTGGTATAATTGCCGATTAAAATAACGCCCCGTGAACATTGAAGTGCAACACCCCTAAAATCAGGGTTTGAGTCCTTATGAGGGATACACCTCAATTTGAAGGGGCCAAGCAACAAAGATAATCTCTAAAGTTAACACACTAAGGAGGTTATCTGATGTCATATAAGCACTTGACCCCAAAAGAAAGGTTCCTGATCCACCACTATTTGCAAGAAGACTGCTCGCGGCGCAAGATTGCCAAAACCCTCAGACGCAATCCCTCTACGATCAGTCGAGAGATAAGGCGTAACACCGGTAAACGTGGTTACCGATACAAGCAGGCAGATGAATCGGCGAAGCGTCGTCGCGGGGAAGCATCAGCAGTTCCCCGCAAGATGACCCCGGAGCATTGGGCAATGGTGGAAAACCGGCTGGTCAACAAGCACTGGAGCCCCGACCAGATATCCGGGAGATTCCACCGTGACGGGGTGGTCTCGGTAAGCGCAAAGTGGATATACAACCACATCTGGGAGGACAGAAAGGCAGGAGGAGTTCTGCACAAGAGTCTGCGCAGACGGGGAAAGAAACCCAACCGCAGAGGCAGAGACGGTTCTGGGCGAGGTGTTATCCCGGGGAGGGTGGACATAAGCAAACGTCCTGTGGAAGTTGAAGACAAAACAAGGGTCGGAGACTGGGAGGCTGACACCATAACAGGCACAAGGCATCTTGGAGCAATTGTTTCCCTGGTAGACCATCACTCTAAATTCGCGTTTCTAAGCAAGGCAGGACAAAAGACAGCAGAGAATGTAGGAAGTGCTGTGGTGAGGTGTCTTGAGCCGGTTAAGGAGCTTGTGCACACCATAACGGCGGACAACGGCAAGGAGTTCTCCGGGCACGCCGCGGTGTCTGAGGAGCTTTGTGCGGGGTTTTACTTCGCTACGCCATACCATTCGTGGGAGAGGGGGCTAAATGAGCATACAAACGGTCTGGTGCGGGAGTTCTTTCCAAAATCCAAGGACTTACGCAAGGTAGGTCCTCGGGAGGTAAAGAGGGTGGAAGAGTTGCTCAACACCAGGGGCCGAGGCGGGTGCTTGACTACAGAACCCCTGCCGAGGTGTTCTGCGAGGCGCTGGAGGCAGTTGGAGGAAAGAGTTCGGTTGTGTCTGAGCTGTGTTCGTGGAGGGAGTGAAGTTCGGATTTGCAGTCTGAATATGTTGATAGGGGAGGTTTTTAGTTGTGGGAGAATTACGTTCTGTTTAGGGGGCAACGCAATACGGAATGCAATTGCTGGACAAAGCTCTTCTTCGCTCGGGCTCGCCCT